>JABFGF010000010.1 GCA_013112635.1 Calditrichota bacterium
TCGTCAAAGAATGTAATTTCATACTCATCACCGCTTACTTGGTCATGTTCAACAACATCAATAAAAACCGAACCCTGGCTCGAACCACCGGTTTTCTCCGCTTGGGCACTATTGTAAGGTGTAAAAACATTTGTACCGGCTACCGCGCTTATAAACCCTGACTCTCTGTCCCCCATAAATAAACCGTCTTTTAAAACATAGTCATCAGCTGTGCGGGTGATTTCGTTATTAAAAGATTGAACCCTGTTTATCCCAAATGGTACTACGGCAAAATAATAGGGTTTGCCATTGACAAGGGCGGCGTTATTATTAAAAGCATCTGTGGAAATTGAAAAGTTGATTACTGCTACATCGGCCTCATGCAAATCCGCTCCATTCAGATTACCCTGTTTTGACCAAATTTTGACACGCTCCCCATTTTCCAGATCTTCAAAAAGATCGCCGATATCATTGCTTAGGTCATATTGGCCAATGAGTTTTGTATTTTCAATACCGTTTACCTCATCGGCTGTTGATGGGGAATTGAACTGGTAGATGGCCAGGCCTTCAAAATCAATGGCCCCCAATAAATCCTGCTTATTTCTAAAATTAAAGTTTTCTGTAAAATCGATACGCAGCTCAATCTTCTTATCTCCATTGCGGGCTGTTACTTCTGCTGCGGGCATAGGAGGGGCAACCTGAAAGTTATTATCAAAAGAGCTTTGCACAAGTGCAGAGGTTTCCTTTAATTTGGTGACACTGTCCAGGGCATCTTCGCCTTGTGTTACAATATAGGCCATCACAATATCCTGGCGTTCTCCGGCCTTTAGTTGAAAAGGACCGCTGTTTACTAAAAACCTTTTATCTGCAGGGTTGGTGTCTAACCAACCAGTTTGAGTGACGGGATCACCGGAGAAAAAGTAGCGCACATCACTATGTGAGTCTCCACCAATCCCCCAATCTGATGCAATAATTGGTTCGCCTTCTGCATCAAGGCCGCCTTCCTGGTAGTACCGTGCAATCTCTTTATTTAATGGATTAGGTATAATATTGCCGCCACTTTCATAAGTCATGAAAGATGTAAGTGGAAGGTTTTTTTTATCATACAATGTATCCACACCAAGTAATGGCCCTCCAAAATTATAAGCCGTATCACCAGGGGCATCGACAATTGGCCCTTGAATAAAACCAATTCCAAAAGCCGGTGGGTTTGTACCATAATCAGCATCATCCTGAAAATTATAAGCATAGCCAATATTTAGTGTTGTATCACAGCCGATTAAATCATCCGTTGCACCACCTAAATCAGGGTCCGTCCATCCCGAAATGATCAAATCATCAATATCATTTTCTGAAGCATTTACAACACTATAACGAATAAACACAACATCCCCCAGGGCATCACTTTTTTCAAATGCCCAAATTGATTGTCTTACTTCAAGTCCTAATGCCTGAGTATTAAATACGTCTCTGATCGAAGCCGGTACACTGTCATTATAAACACACCAAAATGTACGGTCCCCTATAATATCCGGTGTGTCTATATTCGGATCGTAACTCCCATCTCCATCCGCATCATAATAATCTGCGCCAATTGCAACAGCATCGGCCCATTTATTATAGTTTTCGCTACCAAGACTGTCCGAGCTATTTACAGTATAAAAAACATATTCCGGAGCATCCGGATCGCTACCCAAATTGCCTGGTTGCATTTCCTGGATTCTACTTGCTGGCACCATCCAGGCTGTACGTAAATCACCATCAACATAACCAGAGAGTGCAACACCACCGGAAAATAAAAACCTTAAATCACTTCCATTGGGGTAAAAGGAATCGGAATCATTACCGGTTTGCCCATCGTTGGTTAAAGCCAGGTCGATATTGTTTATATCCATACGCGCTGTATGTCCGGTTACGGTAACCTTTCCCAGTTTTGCTTTAGTATTATTTTTAATATCTTTGGACCCTATTGAAATAGAAAAAATAAAAAGAAATGCCAAAACTATATTAACTTTCTTCATGATTATTTGTCCTTTGGGATTTTTTTTAAGGTTATCCCAATATAGTCATAAAAAGTTGGAATGTCTACTTTTAAACTGTTTTAGATTACCTGCAAAGGTAGTATAAAATATAATTTCGAGAAAATAATGGTAGCTAAAACAGGGTAAAAGAAAAGAGAAATATTATTAGGTATTACCCAACCACCTGGCCCCAAATAATATTTGGAACCAGGTGAGGATAATTTATTGTAAGTTCTGAACGCAGAAGTTATTATTTTATTAGTAGCATTTTCTTTGTGAAAGATCTGGAACTACCATCTTCTGTTACGGCCTTTAAGTTATATATATAGAGACCACTGGCCAGTTTTGCGCCGTGGTTATTTTCAGCCTTCCACTTAATACGGTATTTACCAGGTAAAAAATCTTCATTAGAAGCAAGTTCTGTTATTCGTTGCCCAAAAGTATTATAAATAGAAATTGTAACTTTTGCTTTCTTTGGTAACTCAAACTGTAATGTTGTTTCAGGATTAAACGGATTTGGAAAATTTTGATCTAAAGAAAAATCTTTAGGTACTATTCTATCCACTACTTCAATCCCTGTTCTAATATCATAACTCACACTCATTGAGATATCATCGATGTTAATACCACCTGCTTGGCCATCAGCGTCTGTTTTCATCCGGAACCGAACTGTGACATTATCAAAACCAGCATAACCGTCGAGTACGTTTAGCCTTTGCTTAAAGCGAGGAAGCTCCCGACCAGTCATTGAATCTACAATATCCCAGTTCTCGTTATCAATTGAAACTTCAACATAACACGTATCTTTACCATCCTCAATATCAAAACGGACAAAATATTCTAACCAAGCCGACTGGTATGATGAAAGGTCAAATGAATAGTTATAAGTCAAAGAGTTATTACTATTATTCTCATAATTGCCTGTTGGGCTATCATCGATTGAATGGCTTCCAGAATTCTTTAAATTTGAAATACCCCAGCCATCCCCAATGTTCCATTTTGATGTTCCATTTTCAAACCCATCTATCACTTCAACCGTATCAATTATAAAGCTAAATGTATCAGAGTTTGCAATATTGGCATTTACAGAAAGGTCCGTTGCCTGAAAATAATAACTTATCTTATCATTTTTTTGCAATGTCATACCATAATCAAGAATAGCTGAATACTCATCATCATTTGTTGTAGCATCCATGATTATAGTGTTTTCTGTATTTGAATTAACTTGCCAAATCATTTTAACATTTTCAGTTTCAATACCAATATTGTCCGTAGCCCTTACCTCAAACAAATATCCATTTGCTTTTGCATTGTTTATTGTGTTCCAATATGGCTGTGAAAGAACTTCAACGGATGGTGGAAAAATATCAGCACCAGCATAAAATGAATTATTTCCTGCAGGTGATACACTTTCATCATTAAGATAAGCCTGAATAAAATAATATATATCAGAATCCGTTGTCCGTTGCGGGATATCTGCTTGCCAGGTGTTTCCTGAAGTGTTTGACATTTCCACAACTTCAAAAGGTGGTAAAGAATCAGTATTCCAAAACAATTTAACTGCATTGATTGTTGTGTCTATCGATGCTATCTCGGCAGTAACGGTTATTGCCTCTTGTGTTTCGAGATCAGGAATCGGGTTATGACTAATATCTAGTCCTATAAGCCACAAAAGTGTTTTTTCCGCAATTGCAAGCTTTGCATTGTTTTCAACAATTGATTCAAGCCCACCAAAAGAAAAATAAACCAATTTATATTCATCATCATAGCGAATTGCGCCATTATTACCACTTGGGTAATTTAATACTGCAACTGCTCCATCAAGTGGTAAAATTTCATCTGGAAACTGCTGGTCTCCGTCCCTTTTATCAAGATATGTATTGAATTCAATACCATCACCTATTGGATCATCAACAACCCCCGTTAAGGAATTCGGCCCATTACCATCTGCTTTATACTCGGCTTTTAAATAGGTATTTAGAAAAGTTAATGATTGTCCACCCGAAGAACTAAGTTGGTTTTCTGCTAAGTCCCAGGCTAAATCCTGACCAGAAATAAAAAGCTTGCCGCCTCCATCTAAATAATCACCCAACAACAAACGATCTGAATCATCCAAGGATGGGAAAGTCCATTCGCAGGACCAGAAAACAGAAGAAAACTGTTTCATTTTTTCCAATGATAAATTTGATCCAATTTTTGTAAAGAGTTCGAAAGAAATATTATGCCTATTAAAAAAATCTACATAATGTTCAAGATTTGCTTCAGCAAGCACGTCTCCTTCATGGTCAGCAACAAGTAAAACTGTTGGTGAAACTGCTACTTGTAATTTAATGTCTTTATTATAACCATTGTCCATACTAAGGTTCAAATTTAAGTCTGCAAACGATGGAAATGCATTATCCTTCGCTTTTATTGTAAAAGAAATCATAGCGGTGTTATTTGGTGTGGCCAAAACACTCCCAATCGAAGAAATATTGTCCGAGCCATCGGTTATTTCTATAGGCCAATCCTCAATTGCTGTTAAAGTTGCAGCAACATTTGTAGCTTCACGCCATTGATTTTTAATAAATACCTGATAACTTACTGTTTCCCCCGGATCAAGCCTTCCATTACCAAGACCAAACTTTGGTTCATTTTCAATTACCTTAATACTGTCAACACTTAAATTAGGCCAAAATGTCTGGATCTCTTCGGTTAGTGCACGAAATGCATTCACCCTTCCTGAACCAAGTTTGCCTATGTACGATGGGTTTTTATCATCAATGTTATCTGCTGTTTGAACAACAATATCAAACAAATCAAGGACACTCATTTCGGGATTATGTGACTTGACTAATCCAGCGACAGAAGATACTAAAGGAGATGCCATTGAAGTACCATTAAAGTACGTATATTTTCCTGAATATAAATCTGATGGGTAAACAATGGTACTATAAATCCCCGGATTAAAATCCCCGCCAGGTGCCGATACTTTAACATAACTTCCAAAACTCGAATAGCTGGCTTTTACATCAGATTTATTAACTGATGCGACAGATATTACCCAATCTTGTAAACCAAGAGCACTTGGGGTTATTGCGTTTCCATTTCCTGCAGATTCTACAACAAGTACCCCATTTAAAAAGGCATAAAAAGCTGCATCTACAATTGCTTGTCCACTATTCCCAGAACTCTGGTTTGTTATATGAGCCCCATTATCAGCAGCATAAATATAGGCAGAAGCAGCAAAATCACTTCGAACAAAGCCATCACCATTACTATCCCTCCAGCCAATCCTTAATGGCATAATAGTTACGCCTGAAGAAACGGATGAAACACCAATTGCATTATTTGTTTGGGCTGCGGCTATTCCACTAACGTGTGTGCCATGACCACCAAAGTCCATTGGATTATTATCTTCGTCACTTCCATCTTCTCCAGTGGCTAAATCAGTTATTCCATCAACAAAATCCCAACCGCGTATATCATCAATAAAGCCATTTTCATCATCATCGGAACCATTGCCACTAATTTCATCATCGTTAGACCAAATTATATTAGCCAAATCTTCATGGTCCCAATCAACACCAGAATCAAGGAT
This sequence comes from Calditrichota bacterium, assembly GCA_013112635.1. NCBI lineage: Bacteria > Pseudomonadati > Calditrichota > Calditrichota bacterium. The sequence goes on from JABFGF010000010.1 coordinate 5,581, forward strand.
AGCAATAATAATATCAGAACTTCCATACCCACTATCCCAAGCTTGTGGGGCTTTTACTTGGGGAAGGTGATGTAATAGATTGTATGATGGGTCATCAGGAATTGTGTCGTCCATTTTATTAATATAAACGGGCTCTGCATATTCAATATCTGGATTAGTATTTAAATCTTTTACTATTTTTGCTATGTCAGCGCTAATATCAGTTTTCATAACAAAAACATTATGTAGGTTCAATTTTTGGGCAACTGTTTCATTTTGCATTGCCTTAAATACTTTTTCACTTTTTTGAACATTGTATTTAGAAATAACTATTTTTTTGGCGTTGTCGGTTTTATTGTTGGCAATCTTTTTAAATTTCACAATAAAATGTCCTGCAACATAGTTTTGTTCATTATTTGCAACGTTATCGGAAATTGAAGCAATTGCTACCTGACAAAATACTAGAAAAAGTAAGGGTATGAAATGTTTAATCATATGTGACTCCTCAAATTAAATTGACCGTGATTTTAAGTTGTTTTGAATAAAACTGTAACATCTTCTATCAAATTTTAAGTTTTTGTAGAGGAATATTAGATTGGTATAACAAGGAATGATTTTTAGAATTCCCATTTTGCTTTGTAAACCATTATTAAAAATAATGATAATGATTGAATGTCTCTATAATTTACAAGTATTCTTGATAAAACAAATTGAATAAAAGAGAGAATATTTAAGAAAAGAATTACTTTCGCTTTATCTGTTTAAATAATCTTGCCAACTTGGATTTTGGAGTTCTCCAATTTTATTGGAATGAATCAGTTGCATTTCAGTAAATAAGTTAATTTTTGCAAAAACAAATATAGTGTTTCCGTCATTTGTATAGTAGTGCCATATCTCGTAAGGTTTTAAATCAGGTTTATTTGGATATCGTTCTATTTCATTTGGTTCTCCATAAATGCAAAAAACCCTTCCTCGATCGGTCAGAGAACCTTTTTTATTAAATGTATCAAACCTTTTATTGGCTATCTCAACTCTATTGAAATAAATTTGTTTAGTTTCATTATTTATAGTCCCCGGTGTTGCATCACGCTTTTTCCAAAACTGATACAAAAATTCTTGTTTTTCAGTAGAATCTTTCAAAGTGCCCCAGAAAGCTATTTCTTTTTGTGAAGCCAAGTAACGTGAGACTAAAAAAACCTCTGCTAATTGTTCATTTCTCATAGTGCCAAATTCTGACAACATCAAATGTGAAGTACCAATATTTGTTTTAGTTTCATTTATATTTGGGTTTATTATTGTAAATCGTTTTCTATTTTTTGCCATTTTATTGGTTACAGAATCTGAGAGAGACAATTCTAGTTTATAACTTCCTGAAGGAAATTTAGAAACATTGACAGATTCAGCAAATATGATAGATCTTTCGCTTGATATAACTTTTTTTACTTTAAAAAAAACCTCTTCTTCATATTGATTATAAACGGAATATCTTAGTTTTAATGATTTAGATTCAGTTCCTCTATTTAAATTATAAAGCTCTGAATAAAAATAGAGAACTGGAAGTGTTTCTCCATAAATGCCACTTGTGTTTGGAATAATTTCATAATTATTCTTATAAAATGGAGAATTATTTTTACTTGTTTTTATTATCGAAGTGGCAAATTGGATATCACTAACAGAAAATTGTTTAGGATTGTAGCCATTAATTGTAAATATAAAAGAAATACTATCTGAACTTTTCAAGTTATTTAAATCCGTTGCCTTAAGTTCGCAATTATATGTACCCTTTTTTAATGAATACTTTAGTATACCTGTAGTTGCAATTGGATACAGGTTAATATCTTGTTCAAAAGAATATTTTTTATTGATAATTATTTCGTTAGTTGCATTTAAAAATAACTTTATTGCCAATAGTCCATTTACATTAACATTTTTGTTGGATTTCATACCATTGTGATAGAACGTATAATATATTTCTATCCGCCCGGTAGAATCACTTTCAGAAAATTGCCGCGCATCAAAATCTACATTGAAAACAGACTGTCCATGAGTAAAAATTGAAAATGTAACAATATTTAGAATTAAATAGACTAGTTTCATTAGTATCCCATAGAAATAAATCATACCCTAAAAATGATATGCTAATTACCGTTTAATAAAGTACAAAATCAAACGTTATCTAAACAAAGACTTAAAAAAAGAGCTCCAACAGGAGCTATATGCTTGTTAAAACAATTTATAAACAAAATTTTTCGTCTTAACATTACTTAATTAATATTAATCGTACTTCTTATGGCATCTAAATTTTACAACTGTTTAAATTGTACACCTATTCATTCTTAAAAGTGTCTTAGGCAGAAGTCCACTTCGATAACCAAAAAAAGGGGAAAAAACAAAAAGCTTCTTAGAAAAAGAAGCTTTTTGTAATACACTTTAATATGCAAACTTAATTGTAAAAACATTATTACTGTCAAAATAATCTGTTACTTGTGAAAATGCATAATCTATAGTAACAACAAATTCATCAATTTCATAATTTAACCCAGCACCAAATGTAGCACCGAAAAGATTATCGTCATTTTGCTCTGTTAAAGCATGATAACCACCACGCAAGAATACTGTATTGTTTAAGGCATATTCAGCACCGGCGTATATTTCGTCATTTGCTTCATTAAAATTAGAAAAAGACCCCATAAAATTAACATTATTACTTTCGTTAATATTAACTTTATAAGCTAGGCCCATAGTAAATATAGTTGGTATATTTGACTCAACTGCTATTCCTCTAAAAAAACCATTATCTGCGCCAACATTTGATCCGGGAATTTGAGACTCAGTCTCAAGATTACGACCATCATATTGCATTTTACCACCTAAATTCTTTAATACAACACCTAATCGTAATTCATTATTAAATGCATATTGAATACCAAAATCAAATGCTAGTGCTGATGCACTGGTTTGTTGAATTTCTTCTGAAATATATTTACCAGTCACGCCAGCCAAAATTCGATCTGTTAAATATCGGCTATATGTAACTCCTGCTGTTACAAAGGTCGGGGAATAAGTCCTACCAGTTCCTTCAGGTAAATCAGTTGTTGTTTCAGTTATATCACCAAAATCTAAACTGTTGACAAAAAAACCAAAAGTCCCGATTTCATTCGTACTTAATATTCCACCGATAAAACTTACATTTATGTCAGCAATATATTGCATCTGATTAACCATCACCTCTGACCGTGCTATTTTAGAAGCTCCGGCAGGGTTCCAATACAGAGCTTCAACTCCAGATACATTAGCTATAGTAGAATTACCAAGAGCTATTGATCGTGCACCTATAGGAATAAGCAATTGTGTCCCTGAAGTTGTTCCAATTCTATTTGGATCACCTGCATAAATATTGCTAGCTAAAAAAAAGATAGCAAGTATATAAATACATAGTAGTTTCATTTTTTTCTCCACTTTTTTCTTACATTATTTGGGCTAGAACCTGTCTATACGGTCTTCACGTTGAACAATTCCAAACTTAAGAATTTTTTCTCCAACACCAGGAACTTCTATATGAGCTATATACATCCCAGAAGCAACTTTTAAATTTGCTTCATTCCTTAAATTCCAAGCAACGTTAGTATTTGTATCATTCTTCTCAATAGTTTTTATTAGCTGCCCAGCTAAATTAAAAATTCTAATTGTAGCTTGTTTATCAACATTTGTGAATTTGATTAATGGTGCGTCATAGCTAACTTCGTATGAAGAATATCCGTAATATGGATTTGGAACAATACGTACTTTATCGAGGATACCTTTGCGATCAGAAGTTGATAATTCCGTAACTAATTCCGCACTTTCAAACCTAAAAACGTCTAAATCTGTATTAGGATAATTCACCTCAATATCCAGTGTCATAATATTCGATTGTAATAACGAATCGGCTTTTGAAAAAAGCTTTACTGCCATATATGCTTCGTCTGTAAAAACACGGCTGTCACTTCTGGTTGGATTGTAAATATCTGTTGAATCATAATCCGATGTCATTATATATAGAATAGGTCCGGATGTTTCTGTATATAATGTTGCGCCACTTGGAGCCCAGGCACAAAGATTTAGTTTTCTGGGATTATCCGCATCACTCATATCATACGCCGAAACAAAAGTATCACCTTTCCGGCGATATCTTGAAAAATTACCTCTTAAAAACGCACCGAATTTTGAATTATCTGTTGTATCAAATACAACACGTACTGGAAAATACTCTTCTTTTCTAATCCAATCTGTTAAAGTAAACGGATTATCGACATGTTTAACCAAATCAACGCCATCGTCATATAGGGCTGAATCAGAAAAAGAAGACTCATTGGCTCCAATTAACCATGGTGCGGCAGACGTATCTACAGAGACTGCTCTTTCATCAACATCATAAACCCTAACCGACAAGCCATCAACAATTGGAAATGACCATTCTGTGCCAGCCAACCCTTGAAAAGTCATACTATCAAGAAGAGTCACATCATTATCTTTATTCATTAACTTCCAATATTTTGCATCGTCAAAGAAAGAAACTTCATACTCATCACCAGTTACTAAGCCACGATCAACTACATCAACACTTACAGACCCTTGGCTTTCACCAGAAGATTTGTTTGCTTGATCCGCATTAAACGGTGCAAAAACCGAAGTACCCGGTGTTGCCCTTATAAACCCGGAAATTCTATTTGAAGCAAATAACCCTCCAGGTAAAACAAGGTCATCTCCTGCTGCTGTATTATCATTCTCGAAAGCTAATGTTTTGTTTATTCCAAAAGGAACAACTGCAAAGTAATACTGCTTTGCATTAACTAAGGGTTCATTCAAATTAAATGCATCATTGGTTATTTTTAATCTTTGTATTGCAACACCTGCTTCTTCTAAATCGGCACTGCTCAAACTATTATCACCACTTTGTTTTTCCCATACTTTTATACGCTCACCATTGGAATCGTCAATATATAGATCCCCAACATCATTATCTAAATCAAAGCGTGCAATAATTTTAGCGTTTTCAACACCGCTTACTTCATCTTGTGTAGACAAAGAGTTGAATTGGTAAATTTCAAAACCTTCAAAGTCAATTTCGCCAACCACATCTTGTATTCCGGAAAAATTAAAAGATTCTGAATAATCAATTATCAATTCTATTTCTTTGTCTCCAGTACGTACAGTTACATCCGGAACTGGAATGGGAGGGGCGGATAAAAAGTTATTATCATATGATGCCTGTGCTAACTCATCAGTAGTTTTTAACTTATCAAGACTCTGAAGAGCGCTTCCAGATTGAGCCACTACATACGCCATAACAATATCTTGCCTATCACCAGCTTTCAATTGAAATGGTCCATTATTGACCATAAACCTTTTATCTGCAGGGTTAGTGTCTACCCAACCTGAACCAGTCACTGGATCTCCACTAAAGAAAAATCCTTCATTGCTGCTAGCATCGCCACCAGCACCCCAATCCTGCGGGACAACAGGATCGCTGTTTGCATCAAGACCACCTAGTTGATAATTTCTGGCAATATCCTTATTAGTTGGTCCCGGTAATATATTACCACCGTTTTCATAATACATGAAAGATGTCAGGGGAAGATTCTTCATATCAAGTAATGTATCAACACCGAGTAGTGGACCCCTGAAATTAAAAGCCGTATCACCTGGGGCATCAATAATTGCACCCTGAAAGAAATCAATACCAAATGCAGGCGGGTTGAGGCCATAATCACCATCATCCTGGAAATTATAAATATAACCCATGCTCAATGTTGTATCACAACCAATTAAATCATCAGTTGGAGTACCTAAATCGGGATCTGTCCATCCGGATATGATCATGTCATCGATATCATTACCCGAAACATTGACAACACTATAGCGAATAAAAACAACATCCCCTAAAGCGTCACTTCTTTGAAAAGCCCAAATTGATTGCCTTACTTCAATTCCCAATGCCTGAGTATTTAATACGTCTCTGCTCGAGGCAGGTACACCATCATTGTAAACACACCATAAAGTGCGATCACCGATAATATCAGGCTTATCGATATTTGGGTCATATGCCCCATCTCCATCCGCATCATAAAAATCTGCACCAATTGCAACAGCGTCGGCCCATTTTATGTAGTTTTCACTACCTTGCGCATCTGAACCATTTACAGTATAAAAAACAAATTCCGCAGCATCAGGATTAGTTCCGGCATTGCCTGGTTGCAATTCCTGAATCCTGGATGCAGGAGCCATCCAAGCTGTCCTTAAACTCCCATTTACATAACCAGACATTACCGGACCTCCGGAAAATATAAAAGATAAGTCTGTTCCATTGGGGTAAAAAGAATCTGCGTCATTCCCTGTTTGTCCATCATTGGTAACAGCAAGGTCAACCCTGTTAATATTCATGCGTGCTGTTTGACCTGTTAGTGTAACCTTTCCTAATTTTGACTTTTTACTATCATTAACATCTTTAGCAAAAAGTAAAGTAGAAAATATTACTAATAAAAATATAAAAAATTTAGTTTTTTTCATGATTTTTTTTCCTTTTAAAACCTAATTTTCAGTCCAAGGCGTACAATACGTGGAACTCCATAATTTTGAGGATCTTTTTCAAGTGCTTTATAATCTTCAATATAAGGTTCTCCTGAAGCACGAACTCTTTGTATACCTTCTGAAGTACTAAGAAAAGCAGAATCATCTGGTTTTCCTGTTGACTGGTACACAAATGTAAAGTTTTCGCGATTAAACAGGTTTTGAACCCATAAATAAGGTACAATCTGCATTTTCCCAACAGTGATTAATTTGTCAATTTTTAAATCTACACGAAATGTCCCTTCTGAATATGTACTATTAATGAACTGAGAAACATCACCCTGTTGCGTCTGATCAATAGTAACATCAACATACTCTAGTGGCGTATAAGGTCTTCCGCTATTATAAGTAATTAAAAAATTTGCTCCGGTATTTTGAAACAAATGTTGCCCAAATAGCATAGGTCCTTCTTTATCACCCGCACGAACATCGATATTTGCAGTAAGAGTATGGCGTTGATCAAAGTCCAGAGGGGCAATCTGTTTTGGTACTTCACCATTTGCATTACGAAACGCCGCAGTATAAGAACTGGTTTGACTTGAACCTGTTCCTTCAGAAACTGCCAGTGTATAATCAAGTTTTGCAGAAATCGGTCCGATTCTACGTAAGTTAAAACTTGCAGCCAAACCTTTTACAGTACCAAAATCTGTATTTGCTGCAGTTAGATAATTAAGAGTATCTAGCCCAAAAGAGGTTTGTTGTTGGACTATATTTAAAAGCCCACGAATATTTTTATAGTAAGCTGTCAAATCAAGAGAAGCAAAATCAGCAATCTGTTGCTTAAATCCAAACTCATATTGTGTGGTATTTTCAGCTTCTGTATGACCATTGTAAACAATAAGAAGGTCTTCTCCATTCTCAAGATCATTCATGCTTAACCAGGAGTCATAAGTTCTAAAAAAATCACCTCTTTGTTTAAATATGCCATACTGAGCATGAAATACGGTTTTTTCTGTTACAGGAAAAGCAAAACCAATTCTTGGGCTTATATAGTTTTCCACAGGAATTTTCTCAAGATCTGCTAATTCCAAGCGGTTTGGGTTGGCACCAAAACCGTAAATATCATCTTTCTTTCTAAACCTGTAACCATCTGCATCAAAATAATCCCACCGGAAACCAAGATTTAAGATAAAATCCTCAAACTCGACCTTGTCCTGGAAGTATGCTGCCAATTGAATAGGATTACGTGCTCCAAATTCAGTGTAAGTTTGCCCTGAAATATTTCTTTCCTGATTACTTTCAAGTTCTTCACCAAACAAATCATAACCATAGTAAAATGGTTGAAGATTGAAATACCTTTCTTCTTCAGTAAAATCATCCTGGCCAATTGCTAAACCACGTGGTGAAAAAGTATAATAACGCAGTGTGTTTAAGTCGTAGTTAAAACCTATTTCAACCAGGTTGTTGTCAAATTGTTTTGTAAAGTTTAAATCGAAGCCGTAAGTATCAAGTTGATATTTTGTATATCTGTTATTTACAGCTCCTTCAGCGTTAAAAACACCCACATCATCTTGCCTGATTATTTCACCCGGTGTATCAATTGCTGAGTTTATTGTTGGATCTCCATACCCATAAAAATTATCTCCCCAAACACCGTCGCCTCTTTCATAGTTATTTCGGCGATATCTAATAATAGCGTCCCCAAATGCAGTATTATCAAAGGTATAAGACAATTTCAACGAGGCTCCTAAATCAACTTCATCTACTCGAGGGTTATGGGCAGAATTGTTTTTATAATAGTTAGCAACAGGAATACGTGATTCCCGAAAAGAACCGTTGCTACTTAATATTGCACTAAGATTACCCCAGTGCCCATCAATTTTACCGGTATAACGTAAAACCTGGCTTTCATTATCAGGGAGAAGTGAAGAATTTATCCCTGCAGATGGTATTTTGAGATTAATTGCACTCGGATCATCATCTTTTGTATCCAAGAGTTCCACAGATCCAAAAAAACCATAAGTTTTTGAGCCTGGGAATAAGGGTCCGCCTAAATATGCAGAGACTGATGTGTAATCAAAGTCATCAAACAGAGAAGAATTTAAACCTTCAATACCTCCAAAATATTTTTTTTCACCACTTTTAGTAACAATATTAACAATTCCAGCCTGTGCGTTTCCATATTTAGCACTAAAGCCACCAAGTTGTGATGATACTTGTTCAATCGCTACATCTGGAAGAGTGCCTTGTGCACCATTTCCACCGCCACCGAGAATATTATTAATAGGGATACCATCTACAATAACTAGTGTTTCATTTGCACGCCCACCTCGCACATTTAACGCAGCATTATCTGTTTCACCACCACTACCATCAGCAGAAACAACACCAGCATTAACTGCTACTGCTTGGTTCACACCTTTTATTGGCATGTTTTCAATCTGTTCAGAATCCAAAACCCGAACTGTATTTGTTGCAGAAACTTCAAAGAAAGGTCTCTCAGCAACAACAATTATTTGTTCATCCAATTCTAAAGTTGCTTCTGTCAATTCAGCATTTAGCCTTTTTGTGATATCAGGAACGATCCTAATATTTTCAACTTTAATATCTTGATAACCAACATATATAAATTTTACTGTGTATGTCTTAGCCGGGATATGTAAGATTGTATAAAACCCATCAACATCTGTTGATGCACCCAATAATGTCCCTTCAATGAGTACATTCACCCCAGGTAGTGGATCTCCTGTTGCTTTATCCTGAACAATCCCACTCAACTTGCCAGTAGTACCAGCAAGAGCAAATATTGCCAAAAAGAAAATAAGCAATATTACTTGCAATAGTTTAAACATTAAATCCTCCTTAAGCCTTTACCGTGAATTAAGTCCATATATATTTAAATTTTTAACATCCCCCATGACTTCACAACAAATGAACTTATAAATCGATTAGTAGCTTACAAAATTAAAACCTGTATGAAGGACCTCCTTCATACAGGTTATGTAAAAAACCATACTATGAAACTATTTCATTAGAACCATCTTTTTAGTAGATGTTAAATCACCAGCCGTTAAAGTATAATAATAAACACCAGAGGCAAAGCCATTTGCATTAAATGTAACTTTATTGAGACCATTTTTCATCTTTTGGTTATTCAATAAAACGGCAACTTTTTGACCGACAGTATTAAATACTTCTAAAGTAACCTCTTGAGCTGCCTTTAAAGTAAAATTAATTTCAGTGGTTGGATTAAATGGATTTGGAAAGTTTTGTTTTAGGTCAAAACCTTGTGCAACAAATTCACCATCTCCAATACCAGTTACAAAATCAACTTCTATCCGCTCATAAACCCAATCACCCATAGCTGCACTACCTTCGCCAAAAAGGCTAACACCTGGGCTGTTATCAACATAGTATAACAAGTCAACATACATTTTATCATCAACCATAACAATGCTTCTTGTCAGGTTAGGGAAAGTTTCAGAAGTCCCTGTTGTTCCCGCAAGATATTTCGGTGCTGAAAAAGTTGCACCACCATCAGTTGAAGTAGCGATCCAAATATCTGTTGAGAAAATACCAGAAGTAGAGTCACCAGGGAAATCCTTAGCAAAAATCAAATTTCCACTTTCATCTGTTTCAGGTTTTTGCCAAACAACTGCAACATAATCACCATTTGTAGCAATTGAAGGATATGCATTACCAATTCCGTTTCCAGGATATGGGCCTGTTGCTAAGGCCGAAAATGATGTATCTCTTCCAAGACCACCGTCAACTTCCACAATTGCTTTATCTCTGTCATTCCAATATAGAACTGGAACGATAACTGCCGTATCTGCACCAACAGCAGCCTGGCCATAACCATTGTAAACTGCATGGAAAGTACCTTGTGCATCAAAAACAGAACCATACTGTCCAAAGTTAGAGACAAAATACTGGGTTCCATTATTCCAAAGCTCATCAATTACTTGTGTATAAGTCCATGTAGCACCACCATCGTTACTCTCGGCAATCCATGCACCCTCGCCATCTGAAGATCCTTCAGTTGCAAATGAAGACATAAAATGGTTTGCATCTGTTGGATCAATTAATACTTCCTGTTCAGAATTACTTGGTGCTTGAGCCGTATCAGGAACTACTGGAAAAGTAGACCCAGACCATGTAGAGCCATGATCCGTACTGATATAAAGAGTATCACTACCGGCAGCAATTACAATTACATCGCCAACCCTGTCTATACATGGGAAAACACGTCCGTCACCAAAAGCGGTTTCAGTAAAAGAGTAGAATGCTTCACCTGCATCGGCAAAATAAGAAGTTCCTCCACCATGAGTTACAGCCAACGCTTCATCATTTTTACCATTTACAACTCTACCCCAGCCTGTACTGCGGTCTTCTGTAAGTGATTGGTTTCCAAAGAAACTTTCGCTTGATAGATCGAAAAAATCATATGTAACAAAACGATCGCCACCTGCTACTTGTCTGTTCATATAAACCATATGAATACCAGTTGCAGAAGTTGCCATCATACGGCTCAAAACAGAATTTGTACCATAATCGTAAACTGTAGAGCCTAAAACATGACCAGCAGCTGTTTTATGAAAACTGCTAGCAATTACTTCTGATGTGATAGCATCTTGAGTACTATCAATTCTCTTTGCTTTCTTTTCAATAGTTGAGCCTGCGAAGAGAGATGCACTAAATAATAATAAAAATAGAACTGTAAATAACTTACTCATGTTACCTCCATAATAGAGAGTGAATGAATGAAATATTTATTAATTATAAAAAAGCAATACTAACTAAAGAATGCAATACCTCCTTTACTTAATTAAAGTTCTTTGATAATAATTTAGTTAATTGTAAATTTGAAACATAATTAAAAGGTGCTTCCCGGGCTCGAGACTTAACATAATACATTCAAAAAAACCTGTCAAGTGTTTTTATTAAACCTTTTGTTATTAAGAATAAATGGTTGTTTTGCTTATTTAAGCCGTTTTAAGTGCAAAAATTTCCAACAATACCGCTAACGCAACAAAACAAAGCGTTTGTAAATTGTCTTACTTTTACTGCGAAAACTTATAAAATACATCCCGCTTCCTACAGCTCTGCCAAATGTATTTTTACCATCCCAAGTAACAATATTGGAAATAGCTTTTTGGCTGTGAACCAATTGCCCAATCGTATTATAAACATCAACAGAAATACCAGCGGGGTTACCATCGAAACGGATTTTTAAAAGATTCGATCCTTTTGCACGAAAAGGATTGGGGCCAATGGTTACATTTTGGATTTTCTCGCTTTCTTTGTATGGAGTTGCTAATTCGATACGAATCATCCAAATTCCAGTAAGGTTGGTATTACCTCCATCGATACTAAACTCATCCAGTTTACTGTAAGAAAAAGAATTTGATAATTTTAGATATGAACGGCCACGGTGTTTTGAACCGGTCACAGTTTCATATCCCATTGATCCATCATCTAAATACTCTAAGCCTACATTTATTAAATCTCCACTGTCACGAAAATATTGAAAATCTTCCAAATCTAAACGTGTCCATCCCATATTCACTACATTTTTTTGAAGTATCGTTTGAGATGAAGGATTTGAACCTGAAGATAATGAATTGTTAAAGAGATGGAATTTTATATCCCCATTGCCATTGCCATTATAAAATTCAATGGATTTCAAAAGTGTTATATCATCATCAGTTACAAATTGGATCGCATTTCTGTTTCCGGATGAGGTTAGCAGAAAGGTTGGCTTGTCACTTCCATATTGAAGCGTTTTTATATTATACTTTTGTTTTGCTTCCGCCTGCACCTGTAGATTTTGTTCTTCAGATGTATTATTAAACAAATATAAAACCAATGTGTGATAAGATTTTCCAAAGTTTACAAAGTTTGGGTTTTGAGAAAAAAGATCAATATGAACCTCTGGATCACTAAATCCCACTTTATTATATAGTAGACTTTGTGAAGATACACCGATTACTGATAAACTAAGAGAATCCCCATTTGTAAATTCTACTGTCCTAAAGGAATATGGGGCAAGTACAGTATCTTTCTGGAAGGAGTATTTTATTGCACGGTCCGTAGGCCTAGAAATGATATACTGAAGAGCCGACCAATCAAACGAAAATTCAGGTGTTAAAACAGGATCATTAACCGTAACGGTTTTAAAAAAGTCTCTGCTTACATCATCGATATTCTCAGTAAGACCCAGATTGTTAAACGCAGCATTTACGCCTGCAATATCTACCTGAGTACTTTTAGCAATTTCTGAGATCAAAGAAAGGCCATATTTTTCATAAAGAAAATAAGTCCACAATGCAACACGTGAATAATGTGGTATAGAATTTTCATTATCCCAGGATGAAAGTTGCAAATGAGTATTTTTTAAGTAGCGTTCCGGAGAGCGTAAACCGTAACCACACAAAAAAGATGAAATTTCCGACAGCCCTTCATTTACCCATATTTTTTCATTAGGGTCATTCCCATAATGTAACAAATGCTGAAACTCGTGAGAAACAGTGCCAAGGACACTTTCAGTATGATAACCAACACTTCCATTTTGCTCACGGTAAATTCCCGGATACGTATCTATATATAAAATATCCGCTTTATTAGAGCCCAGTTCATTTAATTGGTCATTTTTATTAAAGAAACCACCAATAAACTCACCTTGCCCTTCCCAGCCATCTTTTATATCAGTTAAAAGGAAATCTACTTTTCCATTGTTATCAAAATCCGGGGGTGATCCAAAAATATCAACATCAATTTCATAAATACCTTTATTTGGATCAATACTACCTGTTGGTGTGGAATTAATTAATCCATTAAAAATATCATCAATTACATTATCGGTTACATGATTATTGTTCAATTCAGCTTTTTCAACCCACACATTTATTAATGAATTTGTTTTTTTTAGCACAAAAAGTTTTGTATCAAATTTTGGGCTATTGGGGTTTGTAAGATTCAGAACAATAAAGTTTTTTTCATCACCAATATCGTTAGCTGTTTTTTGCAACAGGTTAAGGTTTTGGTATATGTGTAAATCAGAAGGTCCAAGTTCTTGAAAATATTTTGCTACATATTCCCTGGAAGGTGTTAAGGGAGTACCTGAAATCCTCGGCTCGAAAAAAAAAGGAGTCTGGGCGGATGCTGTTATTACACTAAAAAGAATTAAAAGTATTTTGTGCATTCGTTACTTGTTTATATCCGGGTAAACTGTAGAAAGCTTATCCAAATCAGATTCTGAAAGAAAATCAAACTCAATGCCAACCTGAAACTCATTATCAGAATTTTTTTTCTGGTTCCGAACTTTTCCAATAGTTTTTACAACTTCATTTCCAACCCCAATTGCCAACTCTATCTTTAACCCGGTTTCAACAGAATCCGTTGTTATTATTGCAATCCCTGTTCGACTGATATCGGTTGTTGTGGCCATTCCTTCAAAGAAAACCTGATCATCAGCATTAAATACACGATATGAAATAAAATTTTCAGAATCTACCCTAAAAGACTCGCGACTTTCAAATTCCATCCTATACCTCGATTATGGTTTATTCTATTGTGATTTAAATTTTTTGTTCTCTAGTTATTTCTCATTGTTGTGTTTTATGATTTCTAAGATATCTTCATTTATTTCGCTTGCGTCAAAATTCAAATCTTCGATTTCTTTTATAATTAATTTAATTTTCGATTCAGTGTCCAGCTTACGATTTAAATATAAATATTTGTCCTCGTAATAGCGAACAATGCCACCCTTAAAATTACCACGATCAGATTTAACCGTGATGTCGTTACTTTCTAAAAATGAAACAAGCTTTTGAAATGTTTGGTCGTTGTTCATACTTTTAAGTTAAATGAAAGCTTGGGTCTTTGGTTTAATTCATCTTAAAAACGCAATGGGATAGTATGAGAAAGATTCAACTAAAATTCAAATAATTATCTCTATGCGATATAGCATCCAATATGGTTGTTATAAGTATTGGTCTTTCTCTTTATGGCGTAGCCTGTCAACAACATCTTTCACACGCTGTGAGCTATCCTTTTTACAAATCAAGATTGCATCTTTCGTTTCAACCATAACAATATCATCTATATCTATTGCAGCAATCAGTTTTTTATTTTCTGAATAGAAAAGATTGTTTTTTGCATTAACTTCGATTGAATCCTCTGTATATACGGCATTTTTATTCTCGTTCTTTGCAGACAAATTGTATACGGCTTCCCAGGAACCAACATCATTCCAGTCAAAATCAGATTCAATGACGCTGACGTTTTTAGCGCCTTCCATAATTGCATAATCAATGGAAATAGATTTTACAGCGGAATACACTTTTAATATTCCTTCATCCATTTCCATCGTATCAACTTTTTCATAAAGTTCCGGCAGGCCTTCATTCAATTCAGGCATCTGTTGTTCAAATTCTGATAGTATAGAATAAGTAGACCAGATAAAGATTCCTGCATTCCAATAAAAATCCCCACTTTCCAAAAAGCGGTTTGCTGTATCCAAATTTGGTTTTTCCGCAAAAGTTTTTACAGGGTAAATTTTATGCCCGTCCAATTCAATCAATTTAGAATTTCTTTGAATATAGCCATAGCCTGTTTCCGGATAAGATGGTTTTATTCCTAAAGTAATAAGTGTTCCGGATTCCAATGCGTATTTTTCTGCTGTCTTAAGAATGCTCTTAAAACCATCTACATCATTCACAAGATGATCCGCCGGTAAAACGGCCATAGCAACATTTTCTTTGTTTTCTCTTTTATTTATAATTGTTGCAGCCAATGCCACACAAGGTGCTGTATTTTTACCAAATGGTTCGGCTATAATATTTCTCTCCGGGATTTGAGGTAGCTGATCTTTAATTTCGTCTTTTAGATTTTCTCCGGTAATTATTAGTATTTTTTCATTTTCTGTAACATCTTTAATTCGGTCATATGTTTCCTGCAGCATTGTCCTGTCGCCAAAAATTTTAAGAAGCTGCTTTGGCATGTTTTGTCTACTTCTTGGCCAGAAACGAGTACCAGCCCCACCTGCCATTAATACTATGTACATTTATTCTCCTAAATCCTTATTTATTTTTTTTAAAAACTTTTTGGCAAAAACATTTGTTTCTTCCATTTCTAGTACGGCACTAAAAACTTTTTCAGCACTTTCCATATCTTTGCTTAAAAAATACGCTTCTCCAAGGTTATTTAATGCAGCAATATAACTTGGTTTAATTGTTAGCGCTTTTAAAAAAAGATTGATTGCAATGTCATATTTCTGATCCACACGGTTTAGAAAACCAAGATTATTAATTGCCTCCGGGTAATCTTTTTGCAAACGTATTGCTTGTTCCAGATGATAGTAAGCGCTATCAAAATAGCCTTCATAAAAAAGTGCAACACCTAAATTATTGTGTACCTTTGCATAATCAGGATTGATGTTAAGTGCTCTTTCATAAACCTGAATTTTATCAACATAATCTGTTTTTTTTGCAGCCTGCTCAGAATAGTTAAATGCCTCCATTGCAAGACTTCCCGTCATCACCTGGTTTACAAGTTCTAAATTTTTTTTTGCCGGTTGATAGTCCGGATTAATTTTTAGTGCTAATTTAAAACTCTTTTTTGCCTGAGGATACTTCTCCAGTAAAAACAAAAGGTAGCCATAATTATTCGCAGCTTCATAATATGCTGCATCAAGATCAATGGCTCTTTTAAATGCACGTGACGCCTCATTCAGCTTTCCCATACGATGATAAGCAATCCCAACAAAATTATGTATTTCTGCATCTTTTGGAATTATATCCAGGGCATCTTGCCAGGCGCTAACTGCAAGGCTGTCATTACCCGATTTAAAGTGATTAAATCCATCAGAAACATATTTTTCAGCCTGGTTTAAATCCGGCTTCTTAGTTTCTTCTTTTTTTGAAGCAGCGCAGGATATAAAGAAACTTATAGTGAGCACCAATAAAACAATAACTTTTATTTTATTCATAGCTACCACCTATTTAGTTTTGCTTTTTTAAGAGGTGTATTAAAATAAGAAATTCTTATTTTGAAAAAAACTTATAAAATTTAGATGTGGCCTTTGAAAACAATTTCAGCCGGCCCATTTATATAGATTTGCCCATTGATAGTTAATACTTCTAGTTCGCCACCTTTTGTCAAAACCTTTATTTTATCCGTTGGCTTTTTTTGCATTGCACTTACAACCAACGCAGAGGCTGTAATACCGGTTCCGCATGATAAAGTCTCAGCTTCAACACCTCGTTCAAAGGTACGAACAAAAACATTATTATCAGATAAAATTTCAATAAAATTTACATTTGTGCCTCTTGGTTCAAAACATTTATGGTGCCGTAAAAAACGCCCATACTTTTCGATGTTGTTTTCTTTGAGTTCTGATGTACAAACTAATACCAGGTGCGGAACTCCGGTATCGATAAAATATCCTTTGGAAATCCATTGAGGTAAACCAAATAAATCCAATTCAACTTCTTTGATTTCATCGATAACAAGAATGTTTAACTGAACTTCATTATCAGATTTAAAAATACCTGTATGTTCCCCATCATCAGCTAAAAAATTAAATTTCGAATTAACTTTAATCCAGCCAAATTTCATAGCAAAAGAAATTGCTGCTCTACAGCCATTTGCACACATTTCGCCTCGAGATCCGTCAGCGTTGTAATACAAAAACCGAAAAGCAAAATCTTTTACTTTTTCAAGTGCGATAAAACCATCGGCACCAATTCCATAATGGCGATCACACATATTTTTTATTGCTGAAGGATTAAACATTTCAGGCTGGGTATTTGCAGAATCCACAACAATAAAATCATTGCCTGTAGCCTGGATTTTATAAAATTCCATACTCAATTTACTTTATTTACCCGGTGAAGGTAAAGTTAACTCAACGCCAGAAGTTTCCCATCTTTTACGTACTTTGGTTGTGTCATCCGAAACAACAAAAGGTTCACTAAATTGAAAAGGATATAAATGACCGGCGGAGTAAACAGAATTGCTGTCAACATCTAAAAATGAGGAAAGCTTATAATGCCCATCAGTAACATATTTTAAAAGGAATTTATTATTTTTTAAGGTCCAACCAGAGTAAATATCCTTTTTTGAAGTAGTATTTTTCGCAGTAACAAAAATCTTACCCGGATCATTTTTTTTATTCTTAACCTGCCCGGATATTTCACCGTAATCATCACCATTGTTTATTTTAATATGACGGGTCAAAATGGTATCCTGTAGGCTATCACCCCAAACGTTTTTTACTGTTGCATAATTAATTTGAAAAGTATAAATGGTATCAAGAATCAACTCTTCATTTGGGGTAAATTCTGTTTCATAAGCAGAAGGAAAAGTGAATTTACCTTTAACAGAATCGCCATTTTGTTTTTTTATAACCAGGCTATTTATTATTGATTGTTTATCCAAAGGATTATTTACCTCAAAATAAAAACTTTGAGCTGGGCGCGCGTTCCAAAGACTATCTTTTGGGCTGACAGTTATCACCTTAAATGTATCTGCTTCTTTAAATGCCGCTGCTATAAAAGATTGAGATGTATCAGGCGCCATATTTAAACTTGAATCTGAAAAAGACTTAAGAAAAACCAAATAGACACTACCGCTATCCATAGCACTTGTGTACAATTCCAGTGTATTATTTGCTTCTATATTTTCAGATACGGCCAAAACCTGAATTGAAGCAGAAGTTATACTATCACGGATTTCTATTTGATTTAGTGACTTTAGTATTACCTGCTCTGACAAACGCAGATTTATCTGCCTGTTACTAATCGGCCTTATTGTGGTTAATTTGGGAAATGTGGTATCAATCTTTGTAGTTCTAAAGTTTAGATTACTAAAAGTATTTTTTGATGAATCAAGCAAAACATCCGTATATGGTATTCCGATTTTTTCAAAATCTGAATCGATCTTCAAATTGTTATTCTGGTCATTAACTGCAAAAACACGATAGTTTCCCAATTTCATATAGTTTAAAAAATACTTACCTTCATCACCTGTTTGAGAAATATAATTTGGCTTATTTTTATCAAAAGAAATCGTGTCAGAAAACAACTCAAATGCAAAAAGAGAATAAGTTTCTTTCCTTTTTAACCCATAAACTTTACCGGATATTATGCCTCTGTCTATTTTATCGCCGGTGGAAAAAGCAAGCTGCATACTTTCGGCAAGTTTGTTATTCCTTAAATCTTTAACACTCGATCCAATAACAATCACATATGTTTGATTGTCTTTTAAGCTGTCTTTTAAATGTATTTCCAAATCGACATCAGATTGCCACTCCAGATCAAATTCCAGAGGTGGTGAAATAAAAACACTATTGGCAATTGAGGACTCGTTTATTGATTCAGAAAAGCTGATTTCAATAACAGATAATTCCTTAATTCCAATTGAATCGGGTGTAGGAAAAGTGGCAATAATTTCTGGGGGAGTTTTATCAACCGGCCCGCCTCCCGGAGCCCTTTTGGAAGCGCAGCCAAAGAAAAAAATCAGCGCTGATAAGAAGAAAAGAAATGTTGGTTTTGTTTTGAGCATCCCAAATTTTCTGATTAGAAGGTTACTAACTGCTGATTTATATTTTGAGAATAAGTAAGGTTTTAATAAAAATAAAACCCCGGTTAGCCGGGGTTTATCTTTCTTTAATTCGTGCCGCTTTCCCTCGCAGTTCTCTCAAGTAGTAAAGTTTAGATCTTCTTACTTTACCTTTCTTAAGAACATTAACTTTAGCGATTCGAGGCGAATGGAGCGGGAAGATTCTTTCTACACCAACACCATGAGAAATTTTTCTTACGGTAAAAGTTTTATTTATCCCGCCACCGTGAAGTTTTATTACAACACCTTCGAAAATCTGAATTCTTTCTTTTTCGCCTTCAATTACCCGGACGTGTGCTTCCACTGTATCGCCTGGATGAAATTCCGGTAAATCTGTGCGAAGCTGCTCTGCTGTTACTTTATGAAGAATATCCATTTTGTTTCCCAGTTATTTTATTAACTTTTCTATTTTATCGTTTTCAAATATTTATTGTATAAATCGGGTCTGTTATTTTTCGTTGATTTAATTTTTTGGTTAAGCCGCCACTTTTCAATTTTTGTATGATTACCGCTGAGCAAAACCTCCGGAACTTTTGCGCTTCTAAAAATTTCTGGCCTTGTAAAATATGGTGCGTCTAAGAGCTCTTCCGTAAATGAATCCGTCCAGGCAGAATCAATATCTTTTAAAACTCCCGGCAACAACCTTACAACAGAATCCACAATAACAAGGGCGCTTATTTCACCGGAACTTAAAACATAATCACCAATCGAAATTTCTTCGATTTCAAAAAAATTATGAATTCTCTGATCTATCCCTTTATAATGTCCGCAAAGAAAAACCAGGTGTTTATGCAAACTAAGCTGTGTAGCAGTGTTTTGAACAAACTGCCTACCCTGAGGAGACATTAACAATATCTTAGAATCGGATATTTTAGATTGTTTATCAATATCTTCCAAGCAGCGTACAAATGGCTCGACCTTTAAAACCATCCCTGCTCCACCGCCATAAGGGTAATCATCAATTGTCCGGTGTTTATCATCCGTGTAATCACGAAGATCGTGCAGATGGATTTTTACTGCATTTTTATCCTGGCCTTTCTTAATCATACTTTGGTTTAAAGCTGATTGAAGAATTGCCGGAAACCCGGTTACAATATCGATTCTCAATGTCATAGAACTCAACCCAAAAGCCCATCGATAACTTTGATAGTAACTATTTGGGATTCAATATCAACGTCTTTAATTAACTCTTTAACAACGGGAACCAAGTGTGTCATCTTATCTTTGCTTTTTATGATCAGCATGTCGTTCTCTGGATAAGTTTCAACATCTGTGATTTTCCCTATATAATCCCCCTGTTCCGAAACAGCATCTAAGCCAATTATTTGGTGATGATAAAATTCGTCATCTTCAAGGGGAAACAACTCAGATTCAGGAATATACAGGTTCTTGTTTCGAAGTTTTTCAGCTTCGTTTCGGGATTGAATATTTCTGAATTTTATATAAACAAAATTCTTTGCAAACCGTGTTTTCTCAATCTCAATAGCAATATTTGCATCTTCATCTAAAAACACTTCTGAGAGCTCTTCAAAATGTTCAGGAAAAGAAGTAATTATTTCTGTTTTTACTTCACCCTTAATACCTTGCGGCTTTAAGACTTTTCCTATTAAATACATGCCCTGCCGTTAACTATTCAAGAATTTCCAGGACGGCACGTTTGCCGGCTTTTGCAGATGCAGCTGCAAGTAATGTTCGGATAGATTTGGCAGTTTGGCCTCTCTTGCCGATTACTTTACCTAAATCTCCATCCCCAACACGAAGTTCAAAAACGGTAACTCTTTCGCCTTCGACTTCTGCAACTGAAACCTCTTCAGGTTTATCAACGAGATGTTTAGCTATAAACTCAACGAATTCCTTCATGTCAATACCCTCCAAAAATAATTAAACCTGCTTTAGTGCAATATCTGAATAGCTTATATCTTGTTTAATATTATTTTGTTTCGTCTTCGTTGTCTTTTTTAGCAGCTTCCTCCGGTACAGTCTCTGTTTTGGCTTCTTCAACAACTTCCTCTGCAGGAGCTGCTTCTTCAGCTTTAACTTCTTCAACTGTCTCTTCTGCTACTTCAGGTTCAGCATCAGCTTCTTCAACTGTCTCTTCTGCCGCTTTCTTTTTGGCTTTGTCAGATTCTGCTTTTGCTGCTTTGTCTTCTGAACGCTTTGCTTTTTCTACTTGTATTTTTTCCCAGGCTTCCATTTCCGATGCAATTTTAGCTTCATCAGCTCCTTGCTTTGTCAATGTCCATTTTAGCCACAACCCTTTACCTTGCAACAGGTTTTTAACCGTATCTGTTGGCTGGGCGCCATTTTCAAGCCAGTGAAATATTCTGTCTTCTTTGCATTCAACAACATGCGGTTTTGCGATTGGATCATACGTTCCAACCATCTCAATAAAGCGACCGTCACGTGCTGCGCGGCTATCGGCTGCTATGATCCGGTAAAAAGGCTTCTTTTTCTTGCCCATTCGCTTTAATCGTAATTTAACCAAAATTCAACCTCCAATTTTTTTAGGCCATATTAAAAGGCAATCCTTTTAAACCCTTCATGGATTTGCCCTTCATTTGTTTAATCATTTTTTTCATTTGTTCATATTGTTTCATTAACTGGTTTACATCCTGAACTCGGGTTCCGCTGCCATTTGCAATTCTTTTGCGTCTGCTGCCATTTAGTATTTTTGGCTGGCGCCGTTCCTGCAAGGTCATTGAACTGATTATTGCTTCTGTCCGTGTAAACGCTTTTGGATCCACTTTGGCATTTTTTAACTGATTGCCAACACCAGGAATCATTCCAAGTAAATTTTCCAGTGAACCCATTTTTTTAATCTGCTTTAACTGGTCTTGAAAGTCTTCTAAAGTAAACTCATTACGTAATAACTTTTCTTCAAGTTTTTCTGCTTTTTCTGTATCAAAAGAATCCTGGGCACGTTCAACAAAACTAACGATATCACCCATTCCAAGAATTCTGGAAGCCATTCGATCCGGATGAAATTGCTCTATAGCGTCTACTTTTTCTCCGGTACCAATAAATTTAATTGGTTTCCCCGTAACAGCGCGAATTGATAATGCTGCCCCGCCACGGCTGTCGCCATCCATCTTTGTTAAAACTACACCACCATAATCCAGACGATCAGCAAATTCTTTGGCTGTGTTTACTGCATCCTGACCTGTCATGCCATCTGCAACAAACAAAATCTCATGTGGACGAACTCTGTTTTTAATATCCACTAATTCCCGCATCATTTGCTCATCGATATGCAAACGTCCGGCTGTATCCAGAATTATTGTGTCACACAATTTTCGTCTTGCTTCACTAACGGCATTAAAGCCAATTTTTACAGGATCACCTATGCCTTCATCATACACCGGCACTTTTAATCCTTCTCCAAGTACCCTTAACTGTTGAATTGCTGCCGGACGATATACATCCAACGCAGCAAGCATTGGTTTTCTTCCGCGTGCCTGTAAAAAATGTGCCAGCTTTGCCGTAAATGTTGTTTTTCCGGAACCCTGAAGCCCGGTAACCATAATGATTGAAGGAGGAATCCCAGCAGTTTTTAACTGGGTTGTAGACGTACCAAGAAGTTTTATTAATTCATCATTTACAACCTTTACAATTAATTGACCTGGTGTAACGCTTTTAATGACATCTTCACCAAGTGCCTTATCTTGTACAGATTGGATAAAATCTTTTACAACTTTATAGTTAACATCAGCTTCAAGTAATGCACGCCGGATTTCTTTTAATGAATCAGAAATATTTTTTTCTGTTAATTTACCGTAACCGCGCAGTTTCCGTAAAGTCGATTCCAGTTTTCCGGTTAAATCTTCAAGCATCCTTCTTCCGTCCAAATCATGTAGTCGCCAAATATACGAGTTGAAGCCCGCTTTAGCAATACTAAGAAATTAATTTTCTTCCAAATTTGCTTTAAGGAATTATGACGTTAAAGTTAACTAAAAACAGGTATTTTTAAAAAGGACTTTTTAAAGTGATAAATAGTGGAATAAAAATAATAATCAGCCCTTATTGATTATTATTTGGATCTTTTAATTATGCCGGCAAAACTACCATCCATATTGTTTTTATTCGGAAAGGTTGTTATAAATTCATCCGAAATGAGATCGCTTGCATTTGAAATTGATTTGGGGCTTATTGACTTGACTTGCAGACTGTTTTTGGGATCATCAACAACACCTTTTACAACCATTTGATTCTCTTTTTTATCCACTGAACATGTACTGTAAACCAATTGACCACTTTTAAGTAAAATTCTCGAAATATTTTCAAGTATTGTCGTTTGCAGATTACTAAATTCCTCTATTTCTTGTTCAGTTCTTCTCCACTTTATATCCGGATGTTTGCCAATTACACCCTGCCCGGAGCA
This sequence comes from Calditrichota bacterium, assembly GCA_013112635.1. Taxonomy (NCBI): domain Bacteria; kingdom Pseudomonadati; phylum Calditrichota; species Calditrichota bacterium. The sequence continues at coordinate 29,111 of JABFGF010000010.1, forward strand.
AGGTGCATCAACCAGAATTTTTTTAAACTTTCTTTTAAAAGGCAAATTTTTAGCATCAGCAACAACCAAAAACCCCGAAAGATTTAATCTTTTTATATTTTCTTTTACTTTCTTTAAACGCGATAAATCTGAGTCTACAGCTACAGCTATTTTTAAATCCGGGTTTTCTTCCAGCGCTTGTGTAAATTTTCCTCCGGGTGCAGAGCATGCGTCTAAAAAGCTATCCCCTTTTTGAAGCTGCAGTAGTTTTATAGGAATTGCAGCGCTTTCATCCTGGATTGAACAAAAACCTTTTTCAAATAATCCGGCTTCCCTAATCCTTCCAACCTGCTTTATTTTGAAATACCCTTTAAACCTTTTTGACTTTTCATATTCAATGTCGTTTGTTTTTAATCTTTGCTCAAATTCTTCAACACTTATTTTTTGCTGGTTTACACGGACATCAAACTCAGGTAATTGGTTTAGAGCTTTGCACAACTCTTGAGTAAATGAAACTCCCCATTCATCAATCCAACGCGTAATTAACCACTTTGGGAAAGAATACATTGTGGAGATATCAGCACTTTGCCGGGAAGATTTTTCTTTTTTTAAAGATTTTTTTTGACGCAAAAATGAGCGAAGGATGGCATTAACCAATTTACCGGCCCTTTCATTTACCCGCAATTTTGCCAGCTTTACATATTCATTTACCGATGCATGGTCCGGAACATGATACATAAAATTTAATTCATATAATCCAAGCCTTAAAATTATTTTAATTTTTGCCAGTAATTTTGGGAAGTGCCCCTTATACAATTTTGAGGCATACCAGTCCAACAGTGTTAAATTTCTTAAAACACCTGAAACAAGATTTTTTAAATGACGCCGTTCCTGGATTGATAGCGATGTTTTAGAAATTTCATTCTCTTCAATATTATCAAGCCGGCCTTTTGTGTTTTCAAATTGGCGTAAAATATGATAAGCAGTTATTCGTTCATTCATAATTCAAATTTACAGAAACCAAGTTTCTGTAACTAATATCTGTGTTAATTAATGGGATTAAATTTTAAAATAATTATTCTAGTATGTTAGCAATTCCATAAATCCTTTCAAAAAGACTGCGAAATTGCAATACCGACATAATTGTTTTGCGGCACAGATGTATTTATAACAAAATGATAATTAAAATCATTTTGGGCAATAGATTTATTGTGCTTGCGAGCCAGGCGGACAGCATTTATTCCGCTGACAATATGGTTTACTAAAATTGCAGTGAAGAAATAGACATCACGGTTTTTTATTTCAGTTGTATCAAATCTTTTATGGGCATAGGTAATTCTATTCTCTTTACTATCCCATTGCCAGGATTTTGACTCTTCATAAATTCTGTCAACATTTCGTTCATTTGCACGGCGGTTGTTAAAAGAGTAGATATCATTAAATTTGCCAATATCAATCCAATATTGCTCATCCTGACCCGAGCCATTTACACCGGCATGCAAACGTGCATACGCTTTATAATCTTTTTCCAATGATGACGCATGATTATCATTAATAAGGTATGATCCCCAGGCGAGAATTTCTGTGCCTAAAAAGATTTGACCATGTGTTTTGTTACCAATATAAAACTCTCCAGCACCTGGTAAAATAAGGCTATACAGAAGTGCAAGTCCAACAGATTTTCTTTCACTGCTTTCAGATTGGAAATAATACCCTGCATTCTTATTTACAACTTCACTGGCTTTAAAGCTGTTTAAGTTTTCTACAAGTAACTCATTATAGGAAAGAGCTGAATTTTTATTTTGGGCCTGAGCTGAAATAATTAAGAGACTAATAATCAGCAATACCATTTTAATTTTCATTGAATAAATCTTTCTTTAGAATTTTACCAGGATAAGGCCAAACCATAGGTGTTCACACGCTCACCTGCATATTGTCTTTGTCCTGCATAAAATGAATATTTTAATTCCGCGTTATATGTTTTTACCGTAAAAGCTGCATCAATTGCGCTTGCCAAATGGTTTAACAAAACTACCGTTGCCATATTAGTTGCCGTAGCATAATAATCATTGCTTGTGTTTCTAAGCCTTTTATATTTTGCTATATCCGGCAGCAGATTATCCTGATTAGCACTGTTATCATAATATGTCCACATCTCGCCTACTTCAATCCAACCGGCGCCGAACTGACTGGGATACTTATAAATCATTTCATAATATTGCTGAGTTTTTGTACGTGGTAAAGTGTGTGAGAAATGTTTGTTTAAGTTACCGCCAGATTCCTGCTGACGCAAAGTTTCAATAAATGCTTCGTTAGACATATCAACAAGCTGGGTTCCTTGTTCATAAAGATTGGGATCTTCATTCAGGTTTCCTTTATCAATTGCCAGTTTATACACCTTTGTCCAATAGCGCTGTTCGCTCCAGCTTTCATCACCAAAACGCCGCATTTCCAAATCTTTGTCATCACCTTTGTTCTCATAGGTAAAGTAGGCGGACCAGGCTCCAATTTCAATCAAAGCAAATAATGCACTTTTCCAGTACGATTCTGCATAGTACTCCCCTGCTCCAGGCACAAGCGCAGAAAGCATTGCAGCTTTTAAACCGGATTTTTTTTGTGCTTCTTCTTCAGATTCTTGCTGTGTTTGAAGTTTTATTTCCTGAATTAACTGATATTTCTCCTGGTTAAAACTTAAATTTGTATTTTCACTTTTCTCAATCAGAGATTCGGAAGAAAATTTTTGCATTGATTGAGATTTTTCACCCGCACTAAGATTTGATACTAAAATCAATAATAGAATTAATACAGCTTTCATAAAAAAATCCTTTATTAAAATGAGACTTATCTGGTTAATTGAGTTACTGAAAAATCTCATTTATATGGTATATAGACAAACCACAAAAGTTCCTCTACCGCAATTTTAACCGATCTGATGCTGACCCATTATTGCCAAGAAAACTATTGACCCTTTCCCGCAAATCAAACTCAAACAACATGCCAAAATAATAACGCCATTCCTGCGGATATGTAACCAACTCTTCGATGGATTGATCATAATTTTGTGCTTCATCAAGAGGCCAGGCTGCCTGAAAAAACAGACGTGTCGGGAATAAGTTATAGGAGAAGCTGTCCAGCCGAAGCTCAATCCCCGCATCACGTTTAAATTTATTAAACTTTATTTTAGTACCATTAAAAGCATCACCGGCTTCATAGAATAAACCCGCATACAATTTATCAAACTGCAAATGACCGAGTTTCAAATCTAAATTACGGTGTATTGGAAAACGATACGTAACACTGCCGATCATTTTTTGACGGCCTTCAATACTGTAAAACGGATAGCCCTTTAAGCCAATTATTCCGCCGCCAAAGTAGTTAAAAAAACTATGGACATGCCGGTCTATATATCCGCCTTTAAAATACAATCCAATGGCATGAGACTCGATCAATGGATTTTTAAAATAAAACTCCGCATTCAAATCAATTGTATTAAAAACATAGGTTTGAAATTCTTCAAGGCCTATTTGTTTGCTACCGGATGTATTAAATCCTGTTAAAAATTCATTTGATTCATGTTTAAATTTTGTAAAAAGATAAAAGCCACTAGAAGGATTAATGTCTTTGAAACGGTCCAGGCCAATCGCATCGAAAGAGAATTTAGCAGCGAAAGTATGCCCTTTTAAATAATCATAGCGGATTGTGGGAATTGAGATCGGCTTTGTACCCTCTGTCGGTGAATGTAATTGGACTGGATTTAAATTAGCTTTGTATAAACTGCTAATATACCCCAGAGTCAGATTGGCTTTTGGAAATAATGTAAAACCAGCACCAACATCAAATTGCAACAAATTAAAATTTACATTTCGCTTTCCTGTATACGTGTTACCATCAAAAAACTCTACATCATCTTTGATGTTCGCATTAATATTAAAAACTTCAATAAATAACGCCTGACTAAAAGATGGTAAAAACCACGATGGCAGATCACTGTAATTTATATTTCCATATAGATCATAATCAAAATCGGAGTTTACAGCGCCACCAAGGATCATAGTGGTTTTGTCCAGAACATCCGAATTAATAACATACAATCCGGGCTTTACAGTTTTATAGTCAATAAACAGTCGCGGTAAAAACTGCATACTTGTAAAAGATTGTTTATACGGTTTAAATTCAAATTCTGGCAGGCTTGAATCATCATAGTTTTTGTCAGGAATTGATTCAAGGTAATTTTCATTATACACAGCTAAATTGGGATCAATCTTAGCCGGATTGGAAATCTCGTAAATATGGTAACCAATGCTATCATAACAAGCGTAAGCAATATCGCCATTAGCGGAAACTGAAGGCATAAAAGCACCACCAGAAACATTGGTGAGAAGTTCTTTATGCTTTGTTTTTAAATTGTAACGGTAAAGATTATAAATACCTGTCGTACTAGCAGAGTAATAAAGCCAATCACTGTTGCGCTGAAAAACAGGATAACGCAGCTCTTCTTCTTCCTCCATAAACATGCTGAATTTGCCTTCTTCAAAATCATAAACAGCCAGGTTACGGCCATACTCAACCGATGTATCAAAAACAATTTGTTTATCATCATTGGACCAGCGTGGATGATAAATTTGTCTTCCATCCTGAAAGGCCAGTAATTGCTTTATTTCTCCCGCCCAATAAAAAACTTCTCTTTGTGACATTTCATCAGAATAATTTTTTATTAATTTCCCGGTTTCAATATCAAAAGCAATGGACATTTCTTTTTCAGTAGAAAAATCCTGTGGAAAGTGATAAACATTTAGCTGGTGTAGGCCATTTGTAGAAGTAACAAATGCCATCTTTTTTCCATCGCTGCTAAAAGCAGGATTACTACCGCGTAAATTTCTTGTCAAACGAATCTCTTCATCTTCCAAAATATCATATATATAAAGATCGTTTATAAGGGAGCCATATTTGTTAACATCCTTTTTGGCGTAGGCAAGATAGTTTCCATCCGGAGCCCAGGAAATAGAAGATGTAATCCCTGAATTGATAATCTCTTTTTCTTTGCTGATGCGGTCATACACGATTAGTTTATTTTGAGAAAAATAATCTTTGCCTTTATTTGAAAGATAGGCAATCTTCGAGCCATCCGGTGAAAGAACTGGATAAAGATTACTAAATCCTTCAATTTCCACAACTTCGCCTTTTACCTCATTTTTACGGATCGTTTCTGTGCGAGATAAATAAACCTGTGTTAAAGAATTTTTCCAGTTGCTGTAAAGTGTATCAACAGGGAAACCTGTTGCTTCCTCCAAAACTCCGTTAAAGGTATAAGATGACCATTTGGATGAGATTCGGGTAATATCAGAGAGGATTTTCTCGCCAAATCGGTCTGCCAGATATTTTGAAAAAGAAAATCCGAGGTTATAGCTTGACTCATTGCCGTGGCTGGTTTTACCAAAAACGGACATCTCGTTATAAGTCAAAAATTGTTCGCTCAAAATCCGGTCACGAATTATCATTTCACGGTGTGGATCTCGATAGTCGAACCTACCTTCATCGCTTTGATGTTGTGCGACCCCTTCAGCAAACCAAACCGGCATACTGATTGAGCTAATCGGATAAGAAACTAAAGTATTTGGGAAGCCACGAACCACGTCTTTACGTTTTTCCTTTTCATAACCAAACCACTGAAAAAAGCCAAAAGGAAACGATAAGTTGGTTTTTACAGTTTTCTGAATAGAAACCATGTGTGTAAATTCGTGGGTAATTACATCACGCAGCCAGTTCTTAGTCCCACGCATTACATAATCCAGGTTGGTTGCCCAAATTTCCATTTTGTTATTAAAAAAGTAGGCTGCCCCGTTAGAGTAATCATCCGTATCTTTAATTATAACATGTATTTTTCCTTTGGGCTCAAAATCATATAAACCTGTAACAGCAGGGTAAATATCTTCTATGATTTTAGCAGCGGCGATTGCAGTGCGCTTTGTTCCCTGATGGAAATGGAATTGAAAATGTTCAGTATCAAAAGTTTGCCATTTCAATTCAGCGTGAATAGGCGCATCAAACTGAGCATAAACAGATGGAGAGAAAAGAGAAAAGTAAAAAGAGAAAAGTAAAAGAAACTGTTTAAAATTTTGTTTTGGTTTATTAAATATAAATCTATTACCTAATATCAAGAAAAACCGTTGCTGTTGTTCATAAATCCGAAAATTCATTAATTCCATTTCTATGCGTTTAATGCACAACTAATATTTTGATCATTTTTCGTTCTGTCCGGGTTTCCGAAACAGCTTCCAATTGGCAGATATAAACTCCGGAGGCCACATTGCCAACCTGCCATTTCACCTCGTTTGCAGTAAAAGCTAATCCAGGTCCGCTAAACTCATCAATTTTATATCCGGCCGCATCAAAGATTAAAATGTTTACTTCAGCAGCTTCATTTAAAAAGTAGCGAATAGTTGTCTCATCACCTTCATTCGGATTTGGATAATTAAAAAAGCGTGATTTTGGAAGTAGGTTGTCACTAATTGGAATAGTTGTATACGAGGTATCTAGATCTGCATTATTTGCGCTATTAAAATTCGATGAACCCCAAATAATCTCACTGGATGTATTTGTTCCAGGAATTTCAATTGCGCTTGCAATCCCAGAGTTTGAAACTGCAACAAGTTCTAAGGCTGTATCATCGTTAAGCTGAACAACTATTGCCGATTCTGAAAAAGAACCACCAAAGGACAATGGAAAACCTTCAACAGAATTGCCCTTTTGATCGTATGCAAACAACTGTCCCTTGTTTGTAGTAACAATAATAACAATGTCATCTTCTCCGGATGCATCAACTATTGCGGGCGTTCCAACAAAATATTCATCTTCCAGAAGGTTTGGCCTAATTGGGAAATTTATAACCGCCGAACCATTAAGATTTTTTACATGTAGTTCTTTTTGCGAATTAAAAACGATTGCCGGAGTACTTTCCAAAACAGCAATTGAAAATTGCCCAAGAAGTTTATCCGATGTAAAAGAATGTTTTAGAACACCAGTTGAGTCCGTAACAAAATACTCTGTTGTTTCATTTTCTGTATTTTCAGAATTAACTGCATAAACGATTTCATTGGAATTAACTGCACCAATAAAATCGAAATCGAATGTGCTGCGAATGGCAGTTAAATCCTTTATCAATACATCATTCATATTTAAAGATGTACCAATAAAACCATTGGGCAGCCCTTTAACTGAAAAGCGATTTATATTTATCCCGTCAACATAAAAAATTTGATTTCTGTCTACCACGATTGGTGAGTTTACTGCAGCTGTAATATTTTCAGTTGTAGAAAAAATTTCTTTGGCCAGTGAATCATCTGCAACTGTTATATCAAAGCCGGAAAGTGTTCCTCCGGACATTGCGATCAACAGCTCAGGGTTGCCATTTCCATTAGTATCAGCCAAAGCTATGGACTGTATTCCCGTGCTATTTGCATCTACTTTTGCTAAAATATTTTTGTTTTGAAATAATAATCCTTCGCCGTTTTTACCAAAAGCATTTATTGCGCCCGATTCGTTTATTGTAAAAACCCAGTCAGCTTGTTCTATTGCCGGAATACCTGAGTTTAGTTCAGGTTTGGCACTAATCGTGAAAGGCTTGCCACTGCTTTTTAAACTTTTTGGGAATCCAGGAACATGAAAATCCTTCTTAAAATCAAATGTCATTATCTCAGATTTGTTTGAACTGAAATTCGAAATGGTAATTCCTGTATTTGCCCGGTTTAAATTGGATAATGAATTTGGCCTGCTCTCAGCCGAAAAGATATTTTTATAAAGTGGTGCATCATTCCCTTTGAACCAATAGTCAAATAATGTCCCCAACTCTGATTGATATCCTGCATCTAATAAGGAATAAGACTCGCCTATATCCTGGCTGCCATCTGCCTCTTCCAAATCAACAGCCCTCCATTCAGGATCATCATTTATAGAATTACTTTCATTATTCCGAATTACAGATTGGTCTATATGCCAAATTAAAATGCCTTTTCCTGGCAGTCCGATATCATAATTTTTTACAGATAAAAGAACTCCGCTTGAGTCCGATATTTCAATCTCATCTTCAAAAAAAGTTTTTAACACTTCCATATGCCCGGCAAATTCATCTCGGTCTTTACTAATCTCAAATTGCAGGCTATCTATATTTGAATTTTGATTATGGCGATATTCAAGCAAAAATGATTCATCCTGATTTACAGCAATTTCAATCAATGAAGGAACTGTGTTTGACGCAGCAGAACCATATTGCGCAATCTGTATACTATTCTGATTTGATGTTAAATAATGTGGACTTTCCCAACCAAGCTTTTTGCGGCTAAACGGCGATGGTATTGCAGGAATAAGGCCGCTAATATTGAAAAGTCCAACATCCATTAAACCAAAACGTCCAATACCAGATCTTTGCTCGCCCGGGCTAAACAAATCCAATAACCCCAAATAACTGCCAATATTCGAAACAAATAATCCTGTTAGCGCTACTTGTACATCCTGCTGGTTTTCAGTTTCGGGAAGAATTATTCCTTGCCGGATCACAGTATTACCACCATCAACAGAAATACCGGAAAAAGAATCATCCCATTTTTCTTTCATAAAATCAGCGGTTACAAATAAAGACGGAATATCCTGCGGAGTTTCATCAAAACCCAGATCAATATCACGTCCTACTCCGGCATGAAAAATTACAACCAGATCATAATCAGAATAATTAAAATCAGGGTCTTCATCCGCAACTGTAATTGCATCTACAAATAAATTACCAATGCCCTTATCAATTTCTGATTGAGTTGTATTGGGATTATAATAGCTCATCTCACGCGCTAAGCTATAAGCTCCATTCATGCTTTTAGGGAATACATCACCGCTAATTTGCACATTACCGTTTGAAACTGAGTTGAAATAATTACCTGCTGCAATTATCTGATCTTTGAAATATGTTCTATTATGCGGTGCAGGATCAATTGCAAAGGGATCAGTCGTCACTGAATCAACTAAAAAAGTACCATCACCGGTTGTCAGATCATTATCATCAATAAGAAATTCAACACGGATTGCAGCGATCTTAATATTTTGATATGAGAATAATTCTGATGCAGAAATAAGTACTATAAAACAAAAGATTAGAAATCTGTACATAGATTTTTTTATGAGATTTAGGAAGTGAATTATTCCGATACCACCGCAAACTGCGATGGTATCGAATATAAGTTTTTTAGAATTTTACTGAAACAGAATAACGCATTGTTCCGGCGAGAGGGCTTTCTTCATTTGCCGAGATATAACCAAAATCAATTCCAATCATATCAATCTCTAATCCAAAGCCGGCAGTTAAGAATTTCCTGTTTCCAAAACTCTGATGTTCGTTAAAATATCCTGCACGGATTGCAAATAGTTTCCCATAAACATATTCAACACCAATAGCATGTGTAAAACTATTCAAGCGGCTTTTGGCGCTGCCTTTTATCCAGCTGGAATAAAAAGTTGCTTCAACAAAATTGTCGGCGCTTGTTCCAGTTCTTCTTACCAACATACGTGTTGTTTCGTATGTAACAATCAAACTGTTGTATTCATCTTCAAAAGCTTCATAGGCAAGTCCAATCCGTAAATTTGTAGGTAGTGGATCGGCTTGTGCATCATCATTATATGTAATAGCAGGTCCAAAATTAGAAAGATTTAACCCGGCAGTTAAACGGTTATCAAAAATGTCATAACCCGGTTTCCACATTACACCTACATCTAAAGCAAATGCTGTTGCCTGGCCATTTGTTGTTTCATTTTCAACTAAAATTTTTGATGGAGCAAGCTCACTGCGGATTAGTTTTACATTTACACCAACACCAAGGTTTTCTTCAAGCTTAGTAGCATAAGAAAGAGTAAAAGCATATTCTTTTGAATCAAAAGTACCCAACGTAAAACCACCATCATCTGTATAAACATTCTCTCCAAGATTTAGGAATGTTATACTTCCGCCAATCATTCCAATATCTTCTACATAGTATCTTGCAGCCAGATAATCATAAAACAAATCACTAAAATTAAATTGCGGAAGCCAATCCACATGCATCAGAGATGCTTCGAAGATTTTATCTTCTTCGGGATCTTCATATTGAAATGCCAAACCTGCAGGATTCCAAAAAACTGCTGTCGCATCTGTTGCAAGCGCAACACCACTTTCACCCATAGAACCCGCTTTAGCACCTGGTGAGATCATTAGAAAAGGAACTGCAGATGTTCCGGCACCCTGAGCAAAAAGAGAACTACTTGCTGATAAAAGTATCAGCATAATCAGTAAGTCAATTATTTTCTTCATTATATTTCCTCCTAAAAAAAAACCGATTAAACGGAAAATTTACCTTTTTCCACTTAACCGGTTTAAAAATTACACATTATTAAGCAGTTTGCTAAAGGCAGATCAATTCCTGAGATATAGTAATTACATTTTTAAATGTATTTAGATCCTTTAACAAACTGCTTATACGCAATATCCTCTAAAATTATTATCGTGAGATAATTTAGTTTTTAGCAATCCTTAAGTCAAGAGAAATAAAAATATACCGTGCTTATTAATTTAATTAAAGTATGGCCGCAAACACTTTAATAATTCCTTTGGTGGCCGGATTGCTTTGTTTTGCTTATTCATAAAAGTATGAACTGAACTTCCGGTACAAATTAATTCATTTTCCGAATTGTAAACTTCATATTCAAAAAACTGTTTTGCTGAAGGGAGCTTCGGGATTTTTGTTTTTAACTTTAGCAACTCATCAAAAACAGCGTACTTTAAAAATTGGGCTTTAACCTCCAGCACAGGAATTAAATATCCTTTTTTTTCCAGCTCGGAATAAGGAAAGCCAAGTTTTTTTAAAAGTTGAATTCGGCCATGTTCGAACCAGACAATGTAATTTGAATGATGTGCAAATTGCATTTGGTCTGTTTCTGCATAGCGCACTAAAATATCAACTGTTTGTTCAATCATTCTTCCCAGGCGCCCATTTTTCCAAACTTTTCAATACGCTGTTCGATCAGTTTTTCACTTGGGATTTGAACCAGCTCTTTTAAATGGGCAACAATTGATTTTTTAACCGCTTTAGCAGATGCCTCAAGATTTGTATGTGCTCCACCTTCTGGCTCTTTTATAACTTCATCTACAATTTCTAAATTTACAAGATCGGGTGCTGTTACTTTCATGGCTTCAGCAGCTTCCGGTGCTTTGGCAGAATCACGCCATAAAATTGCTGCACATCCTTCTGGACTGATAACGGAATACCAGGCGTTTTCCATCATTAAAATACGATCGCCAATGCCAATTCCAAGAGCACCGCCCGATGCACCTTCACCTATTATTACACAAATTACCGGGACTGGTAATCGTGACATCTCAAGTAGGTTTTTAGCAATGGCTTCCGCTTGGCCACGTTCCTCAGCACCTAAACCGGGATATGCCCCTGGTGTGTCAATCAAAGTGATAATTGGTTTACCAAATTTCGCTGCTAACTGCATAACTCGCAATGCTTTGCGGTAGCCTTCCGGATTAGACATACCAAAGTTACGCTCAAGATTACTTTTTGTATCACGGCCCTTCTGTTGACCAAGAACAATCACAGAATATTTATCGATTTTAGCGAGACCGGCCACAAGCGCTTTGTCATCTGAGAAATATCTGTCACCATGAAGCTCTTCAAAATAATCCGTAATTTGGCCGATATAATCCAAAGTATAAGGGCGTTGTGGATGGCGTGCTAATTGAACTCTTTGCCAACGAGAAAGGTTTGAATAAACCTGCTTACGCAGTTGTGCCGTTTTTGTCTCTAAACGCTCAATATCTTCAGCCATGTCAACACCGGAAGAAAGAGCATATTCTTTCATTTCCTTGATCTTTGTTTCCAGCTCAAAAACAGGTTTTTCAAATTCTAAAGTAAATTTTGCTGAATTATTTGCCATAATAACGACCCTTATTTTTTTCCAAAAAGGCTACTGAAACGTAATTTCCACACCAGAAATATAGCCTCCCACATAATGGATTTTGAAAGTTTAGAAACTCCGGCAACCCGGTCTATAAAAATTATTGGTATTTCTTTTAAGCGAAATCCATTTTTCCAGGCTTTGAAACTTAGCTCAATCTGAAAAGCATATCCATTGGATTTTACTTTGCTAAAATCAATGCTTTCCAACACTTCCCGGCGAAAACATTTAAAACCGCCGGTAGCATCTTTTACCGGTAAGCCTGTTGCCAGACGCGAGTAAACATTTGCAAAATAGCTTAGTAGTAACCTGTATAAAGGCCAATTTACAACATTTACACCTTTTATATATCGTGAACCTAATACAAGATCATATTCTTCAATTGCGTTTAAAAAGTTTGGAATTTCCTTGGGATCGTGTGAGAAATCGGCATCCATCTCAAAAATAAAATCATATCCTTTTCCAAGCCCGTACTTAAATCCTGCAAGATATGCGCTGCCTAATCCCATTTTTCCAGGTCGCTCAAGAATATGAATTTTATCATTTTCCTGCTGAATTTCTTTTATAAGCGCTGCAGTCCCATCAGGGGAGTTATCATCGACAAAAAGAATATGTACATCGCTCTGATATCTGTGAATTTCTTCAACCAGTTTTTTAACATTTTCACTTTCATTATAGGTAGGAACTATTATGAGAGCCTTAGAAGAGTCAACCATTTTTTCCATTCAGTTTAGTTTTCAATCGCTCCAGACCGGAAACCACATCACCAGATGTCCAATCAATTCTGTTTACAAGTTTATCAATTACAAAAGAAGAATTCATAGGACGTGGTGCTGCTTGTTTTAAATCATTTGTGCTTATTCGATTAATCAATGTACCATCCAGTTCAAAAACCTCTGCTATTTTTTTTGCAAACTCATAACGAGAAATAACCTGTGGACCAGATACATGAAACAAGCCATATTCATTTCTTTGTAACAGGCGAAAAATACTTTCGCTTAAATCATCAATATATGTTGGATTGCCAACCTGATCTGTTACAACATTTATGTTTTCTTTATGCATTAACCTGCTTATAACCCATGTGGCAAAATTTAATTTTGCTTTATTTCCTGTGCCGTATAAAACCTGGGTTCTTGCAATAATATGCTCCAGGCTGCTTGAGGTAACAATATTTTCTGCTGCCATTTTACTACGAGCATAATTACCAACCGGATTAACCGGGTCATTTTCTGTATATGCTCCCTGTTGTCCATCAAAAACGTAATCGGTTGAAACCTGAACCAGGATTGGATTGAATGTATTTGCAATATCAATAATATTCTCGACGGCACGAACGTTTGTATTCCAACACAGTTCACGCTCTTTTTCACTTCCATCAACATCGGTATAGGCTGCAGCATTTATGATTATATCAGGGGATTCCGAACTTAGGAAGTCTTTCATTTCCGTCCTGTTAATCATATCAACCTGGTGATACGGAACACCTTCAACTTCGTTTAGATTAGAAACCTTAAGCGATGCTGCGATTACCTGATGGCTTTCATGAAATCGGTTAACCAGGCTTTGTCCCAATAATCCATTTGACCCAAAAATTACTATTTTTTCCATTTCCGTCTTAATAGTGCACCTTATAAAAAAAGCAAATTTAAATAATTCACATTTCCCACGCAAACAGGCTACAGGCGACTTCCTTGTTTTTTAAAATCGATTAATTTTTGATGGATAGTTTCATCATTTACTGCTAATAATTGCGCCGCAAATACAACAGCATTTCGCATACCTGCTTTGCCAACTGCAAAAGTGGCAACAGGAACACCTGCAGGCATTTGCACAGTAGAAAGCAAAGCATCCATTCCATCCATTATACCACCAGGAAGCGGAACGCCCAGAACCGGCAGTGTGGTGTGAGCAGCAACTGCACCTGCTAAATGAGCGGCCATACCTGCACCAGCGATTATCACCTTAAAACCATTTTCTTTGGCACTTTCACAAAACTCGGCCACTTCGTTTGGATTGCGGTGTGCAGAGCTTATGCGTATCTCATAATCCAGATTAAAATATTTAAAATATATTTCTGCTGCTTCAACAAATGGTAAATCACTTTTACTTCCAAGCAGCACGGCAATATTGGCCATTTTTAACTCCCCCTCAATTAATTCTGGTTATTATCTTTTTTAGAAAAATTAAATGTAGAAGCAATTACTTCTAATTGATCGAGATATGGTTTTTTATTTTTTGTTGGGGCCATAACGGCAATATCCACCAGGTAGTATGCGTTTTCTTCTTTATTCTCAACTATGTATGTTCTAAAAGGACCGCCAACAACAAGCGAATCGTTACGCCATGTTCCGGTCATTTTATAAGTTGGTCTATCCTGGAAAGAGACAATTTCAAGATTTGTCTCATTGGCAACAACAACATCACCACTGTAATATTTAGTTGTCATTCTGTTACGTAATGTAATTAAAGAATCTTGCGTGATTATTGATTCATCGCCATCAACACGCCAAATTGAAAGCCAGCGATCAGGATCCATTCTGCGCAACCAGACATAGTTTTCATCAGGATTTTGATGTGCTACAAAATAATCATGCTGCACTCTTACTCCATAACCAAAATTATTTTCAAGGTATTCTTCCTGATCCTTTTGCTCCTCAAGTTCATACATTTCTTTCTTTAAGCGTGCAAAATATTTGGCGTTAAATTGTTTAAACAATGCACCTTTTAATTCAGAGTAATTCTTTTTAAAAGAAGCTTTGTCCCGTCCAAGCATAAAAAGGCTAAACTGCCCAGATGCAAAAAGATCATCTTTAAAAAAGTAAAAACTTTTATCATCTTTTACATCCTGCAGAAATTGTGGTGGAATGCTTTGTTTCAAATAATCATTTACTTCTCCCGGCTCTGTTGTTCCAATAAAAAACAAATTCTTACGACGCTTTAAATTGTTTAGTTCTGTAAGAGGACGCCAGGATAAGTAAAAGCTGCGTTCTAAACGAGGTGTATTTACAAAAGCATTAAATGTTTCTTCAACGTCATCTTTGATATCCAGCCACAACAAAGAATCTGCAAATACAAAGACCTCATATTGAAGTCCCATAGATGGTGGTTTATAATCGCATGAAGATAATAAGAAGCCGCTTAAAACAACAAATAGCCCAATCGAGTATTTAAATAGTTGATCATATTTTGCAACCAAACTGTTCGCTAAAGATTTATAAATTCTTTTCAATGGCTTTTACCTCATCTATTTTAGAATTTTTACGTTGCATTAAAAAAAGCAGCCCGCCCCAAATAGAAATAAACATTGGAACCAATACATTCATCACGGATAGAGAAATAGCAGCGGCACTTGAAACATTTACAGCCGCAAGAAAAAACACAAAACCATATTCACGTACACCAACCCCATTAATCGATGGCAGCATGGTAATAATAAATGTTACTGGAACAACCAGGAACAGATAGGTCAAATCAACATCAATATCCAGGGCAAGAACAACAGCATAATTTAAAAAGACAATGGCAACCTGAGAAAGTAATGAAAGCAAAAAGACCCAAATAAAGACCTGTTTTTTTTCCTTTAAAAAGTGAATGGCTTCGATAAGTTTATTAATTTTTTCGCCAATATTCAAAATTGAAAATTTATCAAAAACTTTCAGCAGAAATTCAAAAGGCCGATTACGAGTAATTAAAACAAAAAATACAACAATCAGGCTAAACAAAGCGGCGGAAGTATATAAAATCCTGTCATCTTGAAAATAGTGCGAAACATAGTATAGCGAAATTATTGCCAAAAAAAGAGTTGATGCGACGCCAAGAATGCGTTCCAGGATTACGCTTGCAAAGCCCGGGCTTCTGTCCTCGGAGTTTCCAACAACTTTATAAATCCGTATAATATCCCCGCCAATGCTCGATGGCAAAAAGTTATTAAAGAAAAGTCCCACAAGATAATAGCCAAATAATTTTTTAAAACTAAAATCCAGGTCATAATGCTTTAATATTATTTTCCAGCGAAATGCCATTAATCCAATGCTGCAAAAATATGCAAAAAAAGCCAGAAAAAGATAAGCTAAACCATCAGCACGATAAACGTTGCCAAGAACATGAACAATCTGTTTTTGATCGGCAGTTGCAAATAGATATGTGAATAAACCTATCGAGATAATCGCCTTAGCAATTGTCTTAAAATGTCGCATTTACTTGTTCAGTCGTTTCCTGTAGCTGTTCAACATATTTTGGGCACCTTTATCATCCGGATTCAATGCTACCCATTTTTCCAATGTTGCAATTGCTTTTTCTGCTTTCCCACTCAGGTCATAAAGACGCAATAACATACTTATGCTTTCAGGATCTCCCGGATTGGTTTCGTTCGTCTTTTCTAAAAGTTTTGCGGCAGAGTCAAACTCCCGGTAACTCATTAAATTACGTGCAACAACATTGAGTGTATTTGTATTCTGACTTGTTAAAAGTGAATCAGTATAAGCCGGATTAATTACAGCACGCAGAGCATGCCGGCGGTTGCGCAATTGATGAGCAGTCCAGGGAATAACTTCTTCAGGCATATTTTGAGATTCAAATTCTAAAAGATCTTCCAGTTTATCTTTTTGTCCCTGATGCACATAATATTCGGCAAGCCCAATAATTGGTGACCGGTAATTTTGGAGTAAACCTATTGTTTGTGAATTGTAATAAACCGAAGGATCGTTAAAACGATATTGATATTTTTCAACCAAATTAACCTTTAATAATTTAGGATCTAATTGCCAGTTCTTGATTGGAACAATACGCATAACCAAGCCTTCCATCCTCATATATTCTTGCAAACCGCCAACAAGGTTCGTTTGCGGAACAGTCGTGGCAAAGTAAACAGGTTTTTTCCACTGATTGGCTGCCAGAATATTTAAAATCATATAATCCTGGGTGCGTAAAAGTTTATAACTGCCATAGGTAATTGTTGGTGTTACTTTAAATTTTATGGCGTTTGGTGTGGTCAACGGTACCGGGCCAAAACTTTTCCTAAATTCAATACTATCTTTGTAAAATATATCTTTAGGAACATTCAAAGTTACATCTTGTGTTTCCCATGGGATTGGTGCAACCTGATCTAATAATTTCTCATTTACCCGCATTGGGACTTTGGGATCCAAGTCTCTCAACTGGCGGATATACCAATCAGTATTCAACAGACTCAGGTTAACAATGCGCACATCTGTACGGATATTTTCTACTTCCTGCAAATACCATAATGGGAAAGTATCATTGTCGCCATTTGTAAATAGGATCGCGCCCTCTTCGCAAGATTGAAGAATATTATAAGAATAATCCCAGGCAACATAATTTCCGCTTCGGTCATGGGATTCATAATTTTCAGATAATAACTGGATTGGCGATGCTAACATTAGTACTGCCAGGATACCAGCCATTATTGGAGTGCCAATTTCTTTTACTTTCTCAGCTTTATCAGCCATCATCTCTTTTATCATCTCGATGATTCCGGCATAGCCTAAACCAATCCAGATTGCAAATGCAAAGAAGCTACCCACATAACTATAGTCTCGCTCCCTTGGTTGTGGATCGGGTTGATTGAGATACAAAATAATAGCCAGTCCGGTCATAAAAAATAAAGCCAACACAGCAAGGGCATGTTTCGGGTCACCCCTAAAATGATAAAACATTCCTATTAATCCAATCAACAAAGGCAAGCCCCAAAAACTCCAGTTCCAATTGGTACCATTTTCATCCATACCTGCAAACTGCCACATAAAGTAACGATTATACATGTGGTTAACCTGGTATGTCCAGAAGAAATCCCAAGTAGAATCGTAATTTCTTTTAGTCGGGTTAGACTGCCATACTTTTTCACGATCAGAATCAGAATCACCGTATTGTTCTCGGTTAATATATTTTAAGAATTTTTCTGTGGTTTCTGGATTATTTTCATCAATGGTCGGATTCAGTGCGGACCGGATTGGAATTATACCATAACTGGTATAACCAATAACAATAAAGGTGATAGAAAGCATAATAAAACTAATTAAATGTCTTTTATTTAATACAGCCCAATAAGTTAAGGCAAAAATTCCAACTATTACCATGATAAATAAAAATAGGTTCAATTCAGCAATAAGCGGGAACCATTTTACAATCCCGGGATAAACAAGAACCATCGCCAGAATTGTAACAAAAGTCATAATAACAAAAGACAGCATCTTAAATTCATAGCGTTTGTAGTAATATATCATCGCTACAAATGGTAAAGCCAAAACATTTAAAAGGTGAACGGCAATTGCCAAACCAACCAGATATGAAATCATTAATAGATATTTTTCATTGCCATCTTCGTGGGCCTTTTCTGCCCAGACAAGGGAGAGCCAAATCAGCAAAGCAGTAAACAACATAGAAGCCGCATAAACTTCAGCCTCTGCAGCATTAAACCAAAAAGAGTGAGTAAAAGCAAAAGTTAATGAACCAATCAAACCGGAAAATATTGCTGTTAACCAATCCTCACGTGATTCCAGCTTCCCTTTCCACTCCCTAACTAAATGTACAATTACCAGATAAAGAAGAGTAATAGTTATTGAGCTGGAAAAAACAGAGATTAAATTAACCCGGAATCCAATATCCTCAGGATAAGGCAGGAGCGTAAATATCCTTCCAACAAGTAAAAACAAAGGTGATCCCGGAGGATGAGGAACAGACATTTTGTAACTGGTTGCAATAAATTCGCCACAGTCCCAAAAAGAAACCGTAGGTGCAACAGTTAAGATGTAGATTATAGATGTAAAAACAAATACAGCAGCTGCAACAATATTGTTGGATTTTTTCCAGTCCATCGAAAATTTTCCTTATTGATATTGGGTGAGTCTTTGCTATGAATAAAGCTGATAAAGGTAAAGAATATACAGAACTTTATCAATCATTTAATATACTTTTTTGGATTTTACCAGTATCACAGATGGTTAACTTTTAATCCGGTTTTAGGTTCATTCTTATTTTAGATTTTAGGAATCAACATTTAAGAGAACTTATCTGAAACGTTTTATACAGGCATATGGAGAGAGCTTGCGTAGAAAATGATCGATAACAATACTTCCCGGATACATATTTTTTAGTATGGCACGATCAGATACTTTCCGCAATTTCTGAGCAGAGTGACGCTTTTTCCAGATGAATAACGGGTTTGTTAAAAGAAAATAAAGAGCGAGTAAAACAGCTCGTGCCCTTTTACCTTCCCACATGGCGGCATCTGCGATTACAGTAACCATTTCGAAAAGGATCCTTGGTGGGAAAAAGAAAAACAAAGATGGAAGAGAATAGTTTTTAATCATCATAATCAGGTTGTTGCGATGATTTAAATACATTTTGCGTTGATTATCACTACGCAAAGTATAACCGGAGTAATGATAAATATGTGTTTTATAAGTCACCACATTTTTATAGCCGGCCAATTGGGCCCGCCAATTTAAATCTATTTCTTCCTGATGGGCAAAAAAGTCTTCGTCTAATAGTCCAATTTCATCTATAACAGATTTACGAACCAGTAATGCACAACCGGATGTCCAGAAAACTTTGCTGCCCAAATTAGCATACTGCGCCTTATCCATTTCAACTGTATCAAAAATGCGGCCACGTGCAAAAGGATAACCAAAAATATCCATCTCCCCACCTGCACCTCCGGAATAGTCAAAAAATCGTTTATCCTGAATTGATATTATTTTTGGCTGGACCATTCCAATAGCTTTGTCATCCTCAATGGCAGCAATCATTTCAAATAAAAAATTTTCAGGAAGAACAGTATCGTTATTTAACAGTAAAATATATTCCGATTTACTCAATTCCATTCCCTGGTTGCAAGCGCCGGCATAACCAAGGTTTTTTTCGTTTTCAATAAGCTCAACCTGTGGAAAGGTCTCTTTTACATATTTCTGACTGCCATCTGTTGAGCCATTGTCAATTAGGATGGTTTCAAAATCTGTAAACGAGTTTTTATATAACGATTGCAGACAATCGCGCAGAATATCAATTCCGTTATAATGCGGAATTATTATTGAAATCTTTTTAGACATATAATCAACGTTTAAATATTTAAAGACAATAAATTTACACAAGTAAATTTTATTGTTCAATTCTCAACTTATCTTAAATAAAGCCAATCGTTCGCTATATTCTCTGGATACTTTTTTTCGCACTCCTCCATTTTCAGGGCTTCTTAAATGTGGGTCCTCATCGATTAATATAAACGCATCTTTACGCGCTTCTTCCAATATTTCCCGGTCACGAATAGGATTTGCAAGTTTGAAAATCGGCATTCCACTTTGCTTTTTGCCAAAAAAATCTCCCCACCCACGGATCTCTAAATCCTTTTCCGAAATAACAAACCCATCTGTTGTTTCCGTCATAGTGCGGATGCGTTCCCGGGCAATTTCTCCAACATTGTTTGGAGTTTTTAAAATACAGTAAGATTGTTTCTTGCCTCGACCGACTCTTCCACGCAACTGGTGTAATTGCGCTAAACCAAAACGCTCTGCATGTTCGATTAGCATAATGGTAGAATTTGAAACATCCACACCAACTTCAATAACTGTGGTTGCAACAAGAATTTTAATTTCACCATTTGCAAAATTTTGCATAATCGCATCTTTTTCTTCGGCCTTCATCCGGCCATGCAGCAATCCAATCGAAATGCCTTGTAGTGGGCCATTTTCCAAAAATTTAAATGCTTCCACAGCAGCCTTCAAATCCAGTTTTTCACTTTCTTCCACAAGTGGATAAACGATATAAGCCTGTTCACCGGCATTTACCTGCTTGCGGATAAACTCATAAATTTTGCCGCTTTGGCTATCAAAACGCCACACAGTTCGGATTGGCAAACGATTGGCCGGCATTTCATTTATTGTGGAAACATCCAGAGAACCATAAGCTGTCATTGCCAGCGTCCGTGGAATAGGCGTTGCAGTCATCACCAAAACATCAGGTTCTGTACCTTTGGAAATTAAGCTGCCTCGCTGCATTACGCCAAAGCGGTGTTGCTCATCAATGATTACCAAACCCAGGTTAGGAAAGTCTACTTTTTGCTGAATCAAAGCATGGGTCCCAATAATCAAGGCATTCACGTTTTGCTGAATTCTATGTAAAATCAGTGATTTTTCTTTTGGACTTCTGCCGCCTTTTAAAAGAATTACTTCAACACCAAATGGTTTTAGAAAATTTTTAATATTAGAAAAGTGCTGCTCAGCCAAAATTTCAGTCGGCGCCATTAGAGCAACCTGGTAACCATTGTCGATAGCAATAAGTGCGGCCATCATTGCAACAAGTGTTTTCCCGGAGCCTACATCACCTTGTAATAAGCGGTTCATTGGTGAGCTGGATTTCATGTCTGTCCGAATTTCCTTAACAACTTTTTTTTGCGCAGAAGTCATTTCAAAAGGCAGATTATCGAAAAGCTTTTTTAAAATAGGACTCGATCCGGAAAAAGAAATTCCAAGCGGTTTTTCTGCCATGTGTTTCTTTTGCAGGGCAAACAAAAGCTGCAGGTAAAAAAATTCTTCGTAAATAAAACGTTTTGTAGATTGTTCAAAAAGAGCTTGGCTTGATGGCAGGTGCATCTCTTTCAGAGCATGATTTATCTCAGTAAATTTCTGATTTTTTAGAATTTTATCAGGTAGATGTTCCTTAAATCCCGACGAAAACTTCTCAAACAGCTGGATGAAAATTTTACGAAAAGTAGATGAGCTAATCCCTGCTTTTCGCAAAGAATCCGTAAGTGGGTAAAATGGGATTATCCGGCCTGTATTAGTCATATTTTCAAAGTCATCTTCACCCAGCTTATCATAATCAGGATGATTTAATTGGTAACCTTGATAGTAGATTACTTTGCCAGATAGTGAAACCCAGTCACCAATCTTGAAAACATTTTTGTAGTAGGAAACAGCGTTGAACCAAACAGCCTCCAACAAACCCTTTCCATCTGTAACAGTTATATAAAACTGTGGCCTTCGCCCTCGCTTAATCCCGGAAGCTTCTACTTTTCCAATTACCGTAACTTCCTGGCCTTCGATTAGTTTGTTTAAAGGTAAAATCGTACTACGGTCAATATAGCGGCGTGGGAAATAACCTATTAAATCTTTAATAGATTTTATCCCGGCAGCAGCCAGCACATCAGCCCTTTTGGGCCCAATGCCTTTCAAATATTGTATATCGAAGGTTTTGTGATTTGATTCTGACATGGGATGGGAAAGAAAAATGAATTATTTATTTTTCAGGGAATCGTTCTTTTGACACCTTACCATCTTCTAATTCGATTAGGTGGTTCGCTTTTGCCGTCATGTGCTCATTATGAGTAACAATAAGTAAAGTTTGGTTCATTTCCTGGTTAAGTTTTAAAAGTAAACTGTACAGTGATTCGCCATTGGCTTTATCCAAATTGCCGGTTGGCTCATCTGCTAAAACAATTTGAGGTTTATTAACGATGGCTCGCGCAACTGCCACACGCTGCTGCTCTCCACCCGATAGTTCTCTGGGCCTGTGGTTTAACCTGTGTGACAAACCGACCATATCTAAAAGATGTAATGCATATTCCCGAGTTTCTTTTTCTTTTTTATAAATCATTGAAGGGATTAAAACATTTTCTAAAGCAGAAAACTCCGGCAATAAATGATGAAATTGGAACACAAAACCAATGGTTTCATTTCTCAACTTTGCATTTGTCTCTTCATTTAAACTGCTTATATCCACACCACCGATTTTTATTTCGCCGCTGTCATGCCTGTCCAATAATCCCAAAACATGAAGCAAAGTACTTTTTCCAACACCTGATGGTCCGGTAATTATAGCAACATCTCCGCTTTTTATTTCAAGATTAAGTCCTTTTATAACTTCAACTTTTTGCGGGCCACTACTGTAACTTTTATAAAGATTTTTTACCTGGATAGCATACGTAGAATTCATCTTATTCATAGCGGATTGCCTCAACAGGTACAAGTTTTGATGCTTTATAGGCTGGATAAACAGATGAAATAAAGCTTAAGCTCATCGAAACTACTGAGATTACTATAAAGTCTATAAACTCGAGGTCAACTGGAACTGCATCAATCAAATAAACATCAGATGGCAGTGAGATAAGATCAAACTGAATTTGCAGAAAGGCAACAGAGTATGCAATTACATTTCCAAGAACCGTTCCAATTAAACCAACCAAAATTCCTTCAAACATAAAAATGCGCATTATACTGCCAGATGTTGCACCCATTGATTTTAAGATACCTATTTCCCTTGTTTTATCCATTACAACCATCACGAGAGAGCTTATAATATTAAATGCAGCCACCATCAAAATCATACTGAAAATTAATGTAAACAACACCTTCTCCATCTCCATCCAGGAAAAAAGAGACTTATGCCGCTCAATCCAGGTTTGGGATGTGTACGGATAACCCAATTCATCACTTATTTCTTTGCCGACGATATTTGCTTTTTCATAGTCTTCAATCTTTACGTCAATCCATGAAACACCCTGCATATCAAATAAATCCTGGGCATCCTCAATCGAAATATATGAAAGAATTTTGTCGTATTCGTAATAACCAAATTCTACCAATCCGGCAACATAAAACTGTTTAATTTTTGGTTGAGCAAAAATACCACCCTCTTTCGGCATCGACCAAACCGATACCACATCACCAATATTTAAAGCAAGAATTGCATCAGCAAGATGTCTTCCCAAAACAATACCAGGCAGTTTTCTTTCATTAATTATCTTGATAGAAAAGTCCAGCTCGCCATAAGTAATTTTATTGGATATTTCAGTTACATCATCGGCTGTATTTATATCAATGCCTTTTACAATTGTTGGGCGTTGGGTTGTTTTCGATTTTATCATCGACTCTTCCGAAATTGCCGGAGAAACTCCCGTAACCTGCTTATTTTGTTTTATAAGTTTTATAAGAGAATCCGGTTGGGCAATTGTTTCAGTAAAGTATTTGCGGACTCTTAAATGCGCATCAGCACCAATCAAGCGTGAGCGCACTTCACCTTCAAATCCATTCATAACAGAGAGTACAAGGATAAGTACTGTTACACCAATCATTATCCCGGCAATCGAAACATAGGTTATAATAGAAATAAATCCGGTTTTCCTTTTTGCCCCGAGATAACGTTTTGCAATAAAATATTCGAATGACATTTAGTTTATTATTCCTGGTTCTTTTGCTCAGGACGCATCTGCGGAAAAAAGATCACATCGCGGATACTTGGCTGATTTGTAAATAACATGGTTAAACGGTCTATCCCAATTCCTAATCCTGCTGTGGGTGGCATTCCTATTTCCAACGCACGCAAAAAGTCTTCATCAATAACCTGGGCCTCCTCATCACCACGGGCTTTAAGGTCCATTTGTGCCATAAACCTTTCACGTTGGTCAATAGGATCATTCAATTCACTAAAAGCATTACCAACCTCTTTTCCACCAATGATCGGTTCAAAGCGCTCTACAAGCCCTGGTTTACTACGATGTTTTTTCGCAAGCGGCGACATTTCAACCGGGTGATCAGTAATAAAGGTAGGTTGAATCAATTTCGGCTCAACATGTTCCCCAAAAATTTCATCGATAATTTTCCCATAACCCATTTCCGGGCTAATCTCAACATTTAATTCTTTGGCAACATTTTTTAAACCATCTTCATCAAGATTGGATACATCATGGCCGGTATATTCTTTAATTGAATCTAAAATTGGCAATCTGCGCCAAGGTCCGGATAATTCAATTTCGTGTTCATTAAATTGCAGCGATGTTCCGCCAACAACTTTTTTCGCAACATGACTAAATATTTTCTCTACAAAATCCATCATCCAGTTATAATCTTTGTAGGCCACATAAAGCTCAACCTGGGTAAATTCCGGGTTATGAAAGCGATCCATACCTTCATTTCGAAAATCTTTCGCAAATTCATAGACACGATCAAAGCCACCAACAATTAACCGTTTCAAATAAAGCTCGTTGGCGATACGGAGATATAACTTCATATCCAAAGTATTGTGATGGGTTGTAAATGGACGAGCAGCAGCCCCGCCATAAATTGACTGTAAAACAGGCGTTTCTACTTCGAGAAATTCATTGCCGTCAAGAACTTCCCGAATCGCTGTAATAATTTTACTTCGTTTGATAAAAGCGTCACGTACTTCGGGATTAACAACTAAATCTGTATATCTTTGCCGATATCGAAGTTCCTTGTCCACAAATTGATCATAAATAATCTTCTTGCCGTCTTCCATTTTTTCTTTGGCAATTGGCAATGGCCTAATCGATTTAGACAACAGCTCCAAACTAGTAGCAAAAACAGAGACCTCACCCATTTTGGTTTTTTTAACTGTGCCGGTTACGCCAATATGATCGCCAATATCCAGCATTTTAAACATTTTATAAACGTCTTCACCGATTGCATCACGGGCAATATAAAGCTGAATACGTCCTTGCATATCCTGGATATGGCAGAATGAGGCTTTACCCATCATGCGCACGGCCATTATCCTTCCGGCCACAGAAACCGATTGGCCTTCAAGTTTTTCAAAATTATCTTTAACTTCAAGGGTTTGATGTGTTCTTTCAAAACTATACGGATAAGGGTTAAATCCGTTTTCCTGTAGCTTGTCAATTTTTTCTTTTCTTATTTTTACAAGTTGATTTAAATCTTCCAAAACTTCTCCTAACTATCTCCAAAATTAACTAAATATGCTTCAATAAAATCATCTATGTCACCATCCATCACATTTTGAACATTGCTTGTTTCAATATTTGTCCGGTGGTCTTTTACCATATTATAAGGATGAAAAACATATGAACGGATTTGACTGCCCCATGCAATGTCTTTTTTTCCTTCTTCAATATCCTGCATTTCCTTTTTCTTGTCTTCAAGCTGTTTTTGAAATAAACGTGCTTTCAAAAATTTTAATGCGCTTGCTTTGTTTTTGTGCTGTGAGCGATCATTTTGGCATTGCACAACAATATTTGTTGGCAAATGTGTAATACGAATAGCGGAATCTGTTTTATTTACATGCTGGCCGCCGGCACCACTTGCCCGATAAGTATCGATCCTAAGATCGGCAGGATTAATTTCAATATCAACATCCTCATCAACCTCGGGCAAAACAAATACGCTGGCAAAGGATGTATGACGACGTTTATTTGAATCGAACGGTGAAATGCGTACCAAGCGATGTACTCCCGCCTCAGCCTTCAAATACCCGTATGCATAATTCCCGGTAACCTCAATGGAAACACTTTTTATTCCTGCCTCATCTCCACTTTGGTGATCCAAAATATCAGTTTTAAAACTTTTTCGTTCTGCATATCTCAAAAAGAGACGCATTAGCATTTCTGCCCAATCCTGGCTTTCTGTGCCTCCTGCACCTGGATGAATTGTGAGAATTGCATTTTTTGAATCATTATCGCCACCCAGCATACGTTTAAACTCAAGGGCTTTTAATGACTTCTCTAGAGAACTTAGATTATCGTCAAGTTCACTTTTTAATTCACCATCATCAGATTCTTCTGCCAGCTCAAGAATAACTTCAATTTCTTCAAGTATGCCCTTGCACTTATTCCAGGATTCAATCCACTCTTTGAGTTTATTTATTTGGTCATAAACTTTTTTTACAGCTTTTTTATCATCCCAAAATCCATCCGCTGTGGTTTCTTTTTCAAGTTCTTTCAGCTGATTTTCTTTTAAATCTAAGTCAAAGATACCCTCTTAAATTGGTGATTCTGTTATTATACTCTTTTACCTGATTTATAATTTCAGTAGTCATTTAATATACCTGATTATGATTAAAATTTAAGGGAGGAAGTTACGGAGTATTTAAAAGGCAAGCAAGAAAGGGAGCTAATAAGTATAAATAAAAAATCCCCTGGTGATTAGCCAGGGGATAAAATTGTTAATTTCCTTCTTCTTCGAGAATTTGTTTGAGCTCTTCAAGCTCTTTCTCAGCAGATTCCCGTTCTTCTTTGAGTTTATCCAGCTCTTCTTTAATATTTTCAGACTTTTCTCTGTCTTCAATAATTTTCTGGAAAAACTCTACACGTTTATTGAACTGGTTTTTATCTACCTGGGCAGCACTTTGTGTTGCCGCGGTCAATGGAAGCAAGGTAATTTCAAATCCAAGATGCGCTTTCCATGCTGTATAATTTGGTAAGTTTAAGTTTTCAAAAGTAGGTAACCCAACGCTTTTATCCTCATCGGCACTTAATCTAACATCTACCCCAAGATTAAAAGCAAACCAGCTAAACGGTTTATATTTAATGCTAGGTGTAACATACATGTAGTCTTCTCTACTAAAGACGAATTTATCAGGTTTTTCCAAAAATGTTGCCCCACTTAACTCCAATTGAAAATCAAACATATCTGTTGGATATAAAAAGCCAAGAGCATATATAAGTTCAGAAGAATTTGTTGATGCTGTCAGCCCCTTGTACAAATCCTCGCCTGCCTCATTATGATTCCACCATCCAACATTAAGATGAGTACTAAAAGAGCGATCCGGAATGTATGGATCCATATAGTAGGATAGTGCACCGGAAAAGCCAAACTCAACAGCACCACTTGAATAATACGTGAAAGGATAATTATGATCTTCCCCAACAGGAAATTTTGTGGCAGCAATAAAAGCACCATACATATGTCGATTTGCAAAATCAAACGAGCCAGCCTTTAGAGATACTTTTATATCATCAGGAAGATTGAACTCATTTGCAGAATGAGTATCTTGATAAAGACCTGGTGCAATTGTTAGGTCAAAATTATCCGAAACACCATATGTCAGAGCCAATCCACTGTTTATAAGCCAATAGTTTTTTTCTTGAAAATCTTCTGGCTTAGCGCTTGCGTCTCCCAGGAATTCAGCCAATTTTGAAAAGAAATTCAAATCACTATGAATTTCAAACCGACCGGCATCAAAAGTCCTGGCAGTATGTGTGTGCATCAAACTTTTACTACCAACAGGCGCTTGAGCAAATAAATTTGACATTAA
Source organism: Calditrichota bacterium (assembly GCA_013112635.1). NCBI lineage: Bacteria > Pseudomonadati > Calditrichota > Calditrichota bacterium. Next base: position 57,089 of record JABFGF010000010.1, read on the forward strand.
AAACAATAGTATCAGCAAAACAGGGCTGACTTTTTTCATCTCAACCTCCTAATAGTATTAGAGTCGAATCTCAAGTTTTTATTATTGATCATCATCTAATATTTTCTTTAGTTCATCAATTTCTTTTTCTGCTTCTTTTCGTACTTTTTTAAGATTTTCAATTTCATTTTGCACTGATTCAGATTTTTCACGTTCTGAAACTACAGCCTCAAACATTTCTACTTTCTCTCGTGCTTTTTTTTCTTCATAGCTCAAATCGCTTGTAGCACTTTCTCCAACAAGGTTTAAATCAATATTTAAACCTAATTGAACAGTCCAATCAGGAAAGTTTGGAGGTAAATCGACTTGAGAGCTCACGTCAGGAATACCAGAAGTATTATTTCTATCATCTGGAGATATCCTAAAATCCACACCAAAATCAAGTGCAATCCAGTTAATTGGCTTATACCGAATACTCGGTGACAAAAACGCCCATTCTTCAGCACTATAAACATAAGTATTGGGTTGTTGAAGAAACACCATTCCAGTCAATTCTAAACGGAAATCAAAAAGTCCAGTTGGGTATGCAAAAGCCATAGCCATACGAAAATCACTTGAATTAACAGTGGAGTTAAGTTTTTCACCATTAAATGTTTCATAAAGGAAGGTACCGTGTTCATTATAATTCCAAAATCCAGCATTAAAGTGAGCATTAAAAGAACGGTCTGGCAGATATGGATCAGCAAAATAAGAAATGGCGTACATTAGACCATACTGAACTGATTCAGTTGTGTATTCAGTAAAGGGGTAGTTGTGAACTTCACCAGTTGGGATACGAAAACTTGCCATTACTGCTTGCGAAAAATGATTTCTGGCAAATGTAAAAGAACCTGTTTTTAATGTTACAAAAATATCATCAGGTAGATTAAATTCATTTTCAGCATGAGTATCCTGGTATAACCTTACTCCAACCGATGCATCAAAATGTTCCATTATTCCATATGTAAAAACAAAATTACCTTGTACAAGCCAATAATTAATAGACTCAAAGTTATCAGGTTTAATATCACCCAAAAAATCACCAATTTTTGAGTAAAAATTTGTATTGCTGTAAATACCCAATTTACCTTTAGGATACACTTTACCTGTTTGAGTGTGAAGTAATGTCTTCTCACCATTTGGCAACTGGGCAAATAGATTTTGTACACCAAGTAATACCAATGCTGTCGAAAAGATAATAAACTTTTTCATTAAAGAACTCCTAAACTCAATGTGTTGACAATAATCTATATGTAATAGCGATGCAAATTTAGTTAATTCAGTATACAAATGAAATAATTATTTTAACCGCTGGGAAAGAACAAAAACATTGAAAATAATTGCTAAATCTCTGGCTAAACCAACTATTTGAGTAAAAATATCTTGTATACTACCAGCAACAATAATTGTATCTCCTGGCTGTAAGATTGGAAGTAATGTATTATCACCAGTTTTTAAGAACTTTTCAATATCAATTTTCAATACTTCCTGATCTTTTCGTACAACCCTAACATCGTTTAATCGTGCGGTACTTAAAGGGCCGCCAGCAGATGATATTAAATCAATCAATGAATATGAACTTGGTACACTGTAAATACCTGGTCTTTGAACATGACCCCATAAATTTACATTGACTAAAAGTATATCGCCACTTCCGAGAATATATTGAGCCGGTTTATCAGAAAATTGTGTTTGGGCACTATTTCCACCGGATAAGTTATCAAAACTTTGTGAATAAGCTGTGGATGTGAGTAAAATTATTATAAAAACAGTAACAACTTTTGTCATTAATTTCCCCATTTTATTGAAAGTTCATTCCATTCGGATTCTGAACCACGATTAAGGCTAAAATTGTCAGCTAGATCTATCCGCCATTCATAAAAATTTCCATCATCTCTATTTTTGAATAAACTTTGCAATAATGTTTCGCCAACTATTTCATGGACTGCAAAACCATCGGCATTTTGAAATTGACGGATATATTCGAAATAAACAAGCTCCCTGCTACCTAACTTTTCAATTCGTAAAATAGAACCAGCAGAAGCTCCTGCTGTAAATTGTAATGTCCTGAATATTAATTGAGATGGATTGGTTAAAACTCCATTTACAAGATATGTATTATTTGAAATCGATAAATCTTCTAATTGTGGTTTTTCTAATAGCTGATATTTTACAGTATCAGAAGGAATACTCCTATTATTGTTTTCATCAACAGCAACAATATAATAATAATACATTGTCCCAACACTTAGACCTTTATCTTCATGCAATGTATCCAAGTTGAAATTAGCTTCTATATCAAAAATATTTGTGAATATAATCTGATTACTTATTTCCTCACCTCGATAAAGAATATACTTTTCAAGGTTAATTGACTGTGGATGTTTATGCCACATTACCACAATATCATTTGATGGTGACGGTAATGCGTCAATGCCCTTTTCGATTTCTGCAGTTTCCAGACTTCTCGTAACCATGGTTGGTTTTTCGAGTGGATCTGGATCTGCGGAATTGTTTGGACTACATGATGTGCAAACCCAACATAAAAGTGATATTAAAATTACATATTTCATAGTTAAAGATTAAATAAAATTGAAACCCGGTGAGAATCACCTAAATCGTGTCCCTGTAATGCATAATCAGCTCTGAATTTCCACAAATATACTCCGGCACCAATGGTTAGTTTACTTTCATTGGAGCCCATTCGGATTGCCAGAAAAGAATCATATAATAATTCACTACCTAAATGGCTTGCCCCGCTATATCGAGAATCAAGATCAAAAGCCATTGTAAGTTGAGAATTCATAAAGTTTAGTGGTTGCATATATGCAAAACCAAATTTAAAATTTCTTTCTATTGTATCTTTGCGTTTTGAAGCTGTGTCCCAGGTAATTTTTGTTTCGGCAATATCTTGAGCATTTAGCCCAAACATTAAATCCCCATAATTTTCATCATTAAAAACATTACTAAGTCCCATTTTCAGCAGAACACCAAGATCGATCCCAACACCGCTTCCATTATTTTGATCAAGAGATTCATTAATCATTTTAAAGTTAACACCATATCCAAAATCAATTGGAAACTCAAAATACTGCCAGCCTAAATCCACCATTACTCTTTGGTATTTTGCAAAACTTAAAACGAAAGCATCATTACTTGCTGAAAAACTATCTTTTGATTCATCGATCAAAGGCTTATTACCAGCGTATCTTTGGGAAGCATCTAATAATAATCCTTCACTTTGGTACCGTGGAATATCATCAACGCTTAAACGAACCCATGACAAAGCAACTGTAACACCTCCAAATACAGGCATAGCAGCACTCACAAAATTTTGCTGCTCTAAAGAATTAAATAAATCTGCCCGCATTGATGCAGCCTGGAAATTATTTAAAAAAGCCATCCCGCTGGGATTCCAATAAAATCCATAGGCATCATCACTTAAAGCAACATGAGCATTACCCATTCCAAGAGCCCTGGCGCCGATTCCCAGTTCTAAAAATGAAGCTGCATATTTCCCCGCAAAACTAAAAGAAGCGGATAGTAATATTATGTAAAGTAAATAGAGTTTTCTCATTTAAGTCTTGCCACTTTTAATTTCTTATTTACCCGGAATGTATTATTTGAATTGTCTTTAAATGTTGCTTTTAAAACAACAAAATAAACACCATTTGCAACATCATTTCCATTATCATCTGTACCATCCCATAAAAGCTCGTGATAGTCCGGTCTTAGATGATCACCTGCTTCAATATTTTCAAAATTATCCGGTGAGGTTAATGGTTCTGAACGAACCAAATGTCCTGAAACTGAATAAATCTTTATAGACAGTTTGTCCATTCTCCCCACAGAAATGCTTGCCGTATATGAAATAATTGTTTCATTAGTAAATGGATTTGGATAATTCCCGTGAATAACTAAATCATTTGCACTGGAAACGCTGAAAGTTCTTTGAATACTTTGAAGATTGCCGTTAATATCTGCAACTTTCACCTCTAAAGTATGGCTGCCTTTTTCCAACTCTGGTGTAGCTAATACAGCAATAGAATTCGCAGATTCAATACTATCGGGTATTGTTAAATCATTCTTTGAAATTTCATTATCATTTAGAAGTACAGAAAAGGTGTTTTCCAAATCTATTCCATTTTCATCCTGAAGTAGAATAGCAATCGATGGGTTTGCACTTAACAAGACATCATTTCTCAAAGATCTGCCATTTGCAGTGATTTCAATAAACGGATTTTTTTGATCATCAAAAACAAAAACGCCATATTGACCACTGCTGTTTATTTGGGTGGTTATTAGCCCACCTTTGGAGACATTTGATAAGTCCGTCTCGATCTTGACCCAAAGCCCAAGATATTCATTAAACTTTAGAAAAGAGACATTTTGCAATACATCTTGTGAATACAATGCCGTGTCGACAAAAGCTGATATTGTTGCAGGATTATTAAATTGTGAAATTGAGTTTTTGATATTGATAATCAAAGCAGACGTGTCAATACTTCCTTTTAATCGAATATATTTTAAATCTTTTTGATCACTATTTAATAAATCTTCTTGAATATCTTTAGATTCAAAACTAACAACTGTTGAGGCATTCAATCCATTTGCCGGAACATGAAAACCCCAATCATTAAATAAACTAACAGTATCGTTTTCACCGCCATTAAGTGAAGAGCCTATTCTATAATCGATCCAAAGATGGTCTGTTGTAAGCCTTTTATCAATGCCTATACCATTATTGTTTTCATCTTTTTCCTGAATTGCGTTTGCTGGGTCGACTTCAACCCGAAATAAACGTGATTCATCATTAAAATGAGATGAATAGGGTGCGTAGATTGTTTTTGTTTCATTTGCGATAAATAACAAAGTGTCTGTATAAAAAGGACTTGAACTGGAAATACCTTGCTCATCATAGCAGTTAACAACAATATTTTGAAGCTCAATGTCAGAATTATTAAAAACATTAAAAGAAAGCTGTAGTTGATCGTTACCACTGTATTTAATCGACTCTTGATCTAGTTCCAGATCTGGCCTGTCATCACTAATCTGAACTTTTTGCAGTTCATATATTGTTTCATTGCCTTCAACATCACGAATAAATACTTCAAAATATTTTAATCCGCCTTTGTTGAAACCCGGATAATTTGATGCCGATTGGAAAAGGCTATCATTAATACCATTCATTACTAAAGTAACATTGTTAGTGGCAGTTGATTCTTCGGAACGAAACTTTCTAAGCTCCATATGCTCAATTGCAGAATGGCTTTTAGCAACTATTTGAAAGTTTATTTCTTCATTTACCTGTGGCATTTCGGGTAAGAAACTTAAATTTTTAATAATAGAATGCTCAACATTTAAAAGAGCATTGCCCGAAGCATCAGTATTCCCATCGGTTGTATAAACTTTTACTTTTAACAGCAGGCCGGATGATGAATCCGGTATATTATAATCAATAGTAGCTACACTATTATTTAATGAAAAATTTTGTTCAAGGTATTTTACATTTTCTTCATCCGATATTTCCAATACCCCAAGACCTGAACTATTTGGAGAGTTTACTTTAATTTGAATTTGCTGTCCGGATGTTGGTGTTGAAGTTGAAAGAGAAACAGATAAATCATTTGCCGGTTTTTGTAAAATCAGGGTCGGATCGCCCAATAAATTATATTGGTTTACCATTGAACTCTTCAGTTTTGAATATTCTGGCGTGGTATTTAAACTGGTTTCAGTATAATAAACAGGATTTGCAAGATAATTAATCTTCATCAGGTCAACTGACTCACCAAAGGTCAATTCACTTTGCCACAGAAAATCATGTAAAGCCCATTTTACAGCAAAATCGTTATGGGTCCAGCCTACACTAGAACTAGCCAAAACTGCAATCGCACCCTTTTCTTGTGCAACCAATATTTTTTCTGCCAGGCCTTCTTTCCCAGGGTTTTCAAAAGCTCCGGTAAAACATGTCATGCTGGCTATAAATGGATATTGTCCCTTGTTATTCAAATCTTCCACATGGGATAAATCAAATATACCATTATCAGACCAAACACCACCACCACCATGTCCAAAGAAATTGATAAACGTTACGCCATCATCAATATATTCAATTAACTCACGGTTATGGCCAAACTCAGGATCAATTCCGACAATATCCCAATTTCTTTTGGTGTTTAATTTGTAAGCCATAATATTTTGTGGAAGTTTAACTCTTATTAATCTCGTACTTTGTGCCCTAAACGCAGGCCTTCTGGAAAAATTTTCAAAACTTGTTGAATCTGCCCCACTGATAAAAAGAGCCTTGTTCCGCCATTGTGAGGCGATTGGATTTGATTGATATTCCTCAATCTTATCTATATAATTATTTAATTCTTCAGTTGTTGTAGCGGGAATTCTGCCAACACTTATATCAGGGATTAAGTCATCACCCGAGATAAGGGAATATTGTAAATCTGCAGGTGCTGCCCCATAGGAGCTTGTTGTAAACATTAATACGGGAACTAAATCATTTTCCTTTGAAATATATTTATTCGGATCAAATGATGCATCCCCTGCGAAAATCACAAATCGTAGTTTTTTTGATTCATCCCAATTATTATAAGCATACTTTAAAAAGTCTTTTATTGCCAGGGGCGATTTTATTCCGGAATTAAAAATATCATAAATTTGACTTACATTTACAGTCTCTACGGTATAACCTGCTTGCTCTTTAAGAGATGCCAATCGTTTCACATCTTCGGAAAAAAGTTGATTGGTTATAATAATTAAATCTGCCGAATTGTTTTTATCAAGTAAGTTGGCAAATGTATCTTCCGCTTTCCAGGTTTGGTACTCCTCAATTGACAGCGCTTTTTTCTTGGCATCTTCAGTTACTGCGACATATTCAACATTTGGATCATACACCAAATCCTGAATAATTACACGATAAGGGTCTGACTCTTTTATATCCGGTATGTCGATTTTACCATTAACAATTTTGCTAAGCCCAATTTTATAAATATCAATATCCGGAGTAGAAAATCCTTTTACCTGAAATTGAGTTACTCTCTCCTGATTAAAAAAACCATCCTGAAGTTTAAACTTTATAAAATTGTTATCTGCGATGTATTCACGTTGGTAGGTTATATCAAACCAATTAAAAAGGACTGCATCAAGAAACCCTTCCTGATCCATAACGACACTGAAAATATTTGTACCATGCTGAAGTTTTCCCTGTGACAAAGGGGATGTGTTAGAAATACTTGCCAGTTTTTGACCGACCCAGTTTACTCCTTCTGGTGCACCAGGTATAGGTACTATTTCTCCAACTTTTTGTCGTTTTGCCTGATCTGAGCCAGGTACATCAAGCCAGACGGCGACCTGGTGTCCATCATACCAATTTGTAATTGGAGCTTTTAATGATGACCCTCTAAACATTGCTTTGACATATACTGAATTACCCTTATCGTAAGGATAAGGTAAATGGAATTCAAAATTCTTCCCTCCAACTGCGGTAATCGGTCCACCCCAGTACCAATGGTCAAACATATAAGAAGGATGATTTATATATTCAGGTTCATTACCGCTAGGTTTTATATTACCTTGAATTTCGCGATGTGAGTTTTTCTCAAAATGAAGTGACTCTTCATACTTAAATGGAATATCATATTCTCTTGGATCAGTTTCGACAATACTTCCACTTTCTTCTATAAGCCTTAGACCGCGGGTAGTTTTCTCAATAAGCCAATAGACATTTTCATTTGAAAATGGATCCATATAGACATCTTGGTATTCATCGAGAAATGCTTTCTCATTTCTTTTACCCCAAAATTCAAAATAATCACTTGAACCAAAAGCACCATCTTCCGCTCCTCTAAAATAAATGGGTACTTCACTGCCTTGGTTATAAAGTGATAGATTTTGTGGATTTACAGAAGTAACAGGAAAACCTGCATCAGAGAGCTCTTCATAATCTACTTTGTACAGTCCGGTTTCATCAATTGTAATTTTAAATACTACTGGAAATTCATTAAAAGAAAACTGAGACTGTGATGATATTTTGTTTAAGCTACTTTCATTTTTTGAAGAATAAAGAGGTTTGTCACCATTTAAGAAAAGACGGCTCAAAAACTTTTCTTCGGATTTGATTTTTTTGTATGGAATATTCTTTTGTGTTGAATTAATTGTGGTCGATACTTCAACAACTATTTCTTCAGTCCAGGTGAGTTTATTTAAATTAACCGTGTATTCAACGGGTACTATGTTGATTGAAAAAACATTTAAATCTCTGTATTTCCCAACGAATGCAACATTTGCTTTCTTTAGCTCATCAAGATGATTTGATTTATCGACAGAGTAATTATCAATGGTAAATGATTGTTGCTTCTGAGAAACAATCCTAATTTTGGGGTTGGTTCCAACAAGGCTAAAAAGCTTGTTTATAACAGGAACTAATGTACCATCGCTTTTAGTCGCTAAACTGGCACTTTTATAAAATGCATATTGCCCCAACTCTCCATCTATTAAAACTGGTTCCTCAAATAAGAACTTAATTCTGATCGTTTCAGAATTCTGCGAAAGAATGGTTGAGGAAAAATTTGAGGCGCTGCTGATGATGGGTATTGCAAATAACGCGATGATGGCGCTACGATTAAAAAAAAGCAAAGCCTTCCTAAAGAAGACTTTGCAAAAGTTATTACTGGGCATAAACTCCAAACACCTAATTAAATATCATATTTTCTATCAAATATAGTTGCAGAAAAACAGTAAGCACTGTGACGAATAACCTGTTTACCATATTCAGATTTATTTTACAAGAATCATTCGTCCAATTTTCGAATATTTTCCTGCACTAAAACGATAAACGTACATTCCACTGGAAACTTTAGTTCCATTCAGGTTAGTTCCATCCCAACTTACAACATGTTGGCCGACATCATAAACAGAACTATTTAGAATTGTTTTAACCACTTTACCTGTTATATCATATACTGTCAGACTAACTTTACTTTGTTGAGGTAGTTGAAATTTTAAATTTGTAACAGGATTAAATGGATTTGGATAATTATTGAATAAAACAAATTTGTCAGGAATCGGAACTTCAATTTCTACAACCTCTTCAACTTTAACCACACCGCTAAAGCTTACAGATTCAAGCTGGTAAGAATATACATCTCCTGATTGAACGGAGTAGTCCACAAATTCATACCTTGTTTCAGAGCTTGTATTTCCCTGACCTGCTATAATTTCATCGTTCATCTTAGACCATTCATCTTCTTCGCTTAGCCTTTTATAAACATTGAAACCATAATTTTCAGTTTCAGATTTAGTAACCCACAGAAGAGTAACTTTGTCTAACTCAGGTTCTGCTTCAAAAGTAGAAAGTTCAACCGGTAAAGAGTTATCAGTTCCACCAGCAGCATCGCCAAGAGTATAATAGTCTCCAGCAGTAATAAAAGCAGTTGATTGTATTGTCCCAGTTCCTGTTCCGCTCCCATCTCCGCCAATACTCGTCCAAACACCACTTTGTAGTTGGGCAACATCAAGTTCTGTTGCGCTATTATCAACGCCATCATTCGCGTTATAGCTAAGAGTCATTTGAATACTTCCGCTAATTCCACCAGTTGCTCCAACACGTGATACTTCCCAGTAACGAACAGAAGAAACCAAGGCAAGTCCAGCATCTAAATCAGGATCAAATCCACTAGCACTGGAATTTATTTGCTCAACCATTCTCACATAACCGGCAGTCAATGAAGCAAAATCAAGTGTAAGTGGCAGATACTCACCACCTTTTCCTGTTGCATAAGTAAATGATTGTGCTCCACCGCCATATTCTTTTGCCAAACGACCACTTACGTATCTTGCAGATGAAGCTCCACTTACAGACCCGCTTTGGCCTATTATAAAATTATTGGAACCAGTTGTTGTAACCAAACCATCTACACCAAAAGTGAATGTTCCTTCAACAACAGGAGATTGTTGAACTGAAAGTCCGCTTGTATTACTAAGAGTCAGATTGTTAAACGTTACATCAGTTCCACCGCTTATGGTTTGCTGAGATGAACCATCTAATGTAACAGTTCCTGTTGAACCACTAAATAGTCCACCAGCCCCTGAAATATTTCCGGCAAGATTTGCGCCACCGCCCGGAGTAACTGTTCCGGCATTCAATGTAGTAGTACCGGCAACATCTAATAGTCCATTTGACTGGTATTCACCGGAACCATTCTTAGTAAAGTCACCACCAACTGTAACAGTACCAGATGATGAAAGAGTTGTTGAATTATTAATTGTTAAATGATGATATGTATCTGTCTGGATAGTACCAGTGTTATATTGTACTGTTGACCCAGACGAGTATGTAGTATTTGCATTATCAAATGGCCCGGAAATTGTTGTTCCATTAAATGTGAGTTGGTCTCCACTTCCAATTGTAATTGCTGTAGTTCCCAAATTTAAGGTTCCACCAGTAAGTGTCAAAGTAGCGCCTGCTCCGGAAAGTGTAATACTTTGATATGAAGAAGCCGTGACACCTGCATCATAAATAGCAGTGTTCGTTCCGCCTATGACAACCGCATCGCCAGTTTGAGGAACAGCATCACCATCCCAGTTTGTTGCAGTAGACCAATTATCATTTCCGCCACCTGCATCCCATGTAATTGTCGCGCCTGCTGATCCAAAAGCAATTATGCCATCATTTGTAGGTAAAGCACTTAAAGCATCATTAATTTTGACTGTAGTACCACCAACCGTTTGTGCAATAGTATTTGGATAAGAATATGCCGGACCAGATCCATTTTGGACAATAAGTCTGTTTCTGGAAGTTGGGGAGAATCCTGTACCAGTAAAAGTTCCGGTAAAATTATAAGTGAAAGAGCCACCAGTCCCTACTTCTGAAACAACATAATGATGAGAAGTAGCGATAGCATTTATATTTGTTGGCGCTGTACCACCTGGATCACCTTGAACAGCTTCGATTTCAAGAATACTCGTACCAACATTATTAGTTAAATATTCAAAAGTAGCGGGAAGATATGGATTATAACCAATTGGAAATTCAAAAGTTACACCACCACTGGCAAAAGCCTTCTGCAGTGGACCGTCAACCATTTGTGTTGCATCAGGAGTTCCTGATACTGTGGCAGCACTTGCTAACCTAAGGCTTTTTGTTGAAGTAGTTGTAATGATTCCATCAGTAAGTGTTAGCTGAGTTCCGACTGTCAAAGTACCAGTAGATGTAATCACTCCACTTGCATTATTGACTTCAACTGTCCCGATCGTTATATCCGTTGGCAATGTTTCTTGAGCTGACCCATTAAATACAATTGCCCCTGAGCTTGTCGTGTAGGTATTAAACTGAGTAATATCTGTTCCGCCAGTTTGAAGGGTCCCAGCTGCATCTATTTGTAAACTCAATGTGTTATCAGAGTAAGTAGTAGTTCCTGCAACATCACGTATTTGACCTACTTCAGAAAAAGCAAGTGTTCCATCCTGAACTCTAAGAGTACCATTATCATTAAAACGAATTTGGGAGCCAGCATTACCTGTCACAGTAACTTCACTTCCATTTGTTTTATTAACAGTAAAATTAAACACCTCAATATTTCCACTTGATAAACTAACTGCAGAAGCCCCGCTTCCACCCATAATTAATTCACCAGCGCTTGAAGTACCGACAGTAGCTGTACCTGCAGACATAGACAAACTTCCCTCTACAGTAGCAGTGCTTGTTGTACTTATAGTTGAATTATGCCCCATATCAACAGCGCCAGTCATTGTAGAAGCACCTGCGCCAGTGGTCAATGTTCCATCCAGTGTTAACCCTGCACAATTGAAGGTTGCCCCTCCTGTATTTACAGATCCTGCAGAACTAATTGAAGCATCACTTGTTGTGCTAATACTTGCAGTACTGGTTATTGACCCGGTTACTGAAAGATCTGTCCCGGTACCGTCACCAACCGTCAAAGTATTGCCTCCTGCAGCCAAAGTGCTTGAGACCGTTAAAACATTACTAACTGTACGTCCTGCAACCCCAGATATTGTCACTGTACCACTACTAATTGTTACATTTGGAACGGTTGCAGGCCATTCATCTCCAGAGGTTTCCCCAGATGTATATTGAAGTGTTGCGGATCCGCCATATGCTAAAGTACCACCATTTTCGCTAAATGTACCAGCACCCTTTGAGAATGTACCATTAACCGTAAAAGTCCCGCCAGTTACATCAAATGTACCATCACCTGTTTGAGTAAAAGTACCACCTACAGTTCTGGTAGAACCTAATGTCATAGTTCCTGAAGAATTAACTGTAACATTTGTTGGAGGACTTGCAGTCGGCCATTCATTTCCTAAAGTCAAACTATTATTTGTTGTATATGAAAGAGTTGTAGTTCCTGAATATGCTAAAGCAGCTTCATTTAAAAAGGTGACACCATTTGAATTTGGCTGTAAAAAAAGTCCATTGGTAATTGTATAATTTACAGCCCCTATAGCTAGCTGAGTTTCATCAAAGGACAAAGTTCTTGCCCCAGTTGGTGGCGCATGTTCTATTGCATAAAAAGATGTTGCCGCTTCTATGCGCATTCTAATATTTACAGAGGCCTTAATACTTAAAGTTGCAGTTTCGGCAGTAAAAGTTCCACCCGACTTATCAAATGTGTAACCATTCAATGCAGAATATCCAAGTGTAATTGTTGAGCTACCTGCTTGGAATGTACCAGATGATTGAAAAAACTGACCGCTTAAAATAATGTTTGTGGACAGATTATTATCAACAGTACTTGTTCCGCTAACAGTAAAATTAAAAAATTCAAGAGATGGGTTTCCAAAAGTACCGCTAAGAGTTTGCGTGCCTGACCCATTAAAGTCAACGGAAATTCCGTTCGCGTTATCATTAAACTTTGCACCTGAATTGATCGTAAAATTTCCACCAACATTTAAAGTGGCACCACCTGACCCATCGGTAACATCCCCATTTATTGTAACATGAGTACCAACAGTCAGAGTGTTGGCGTTCAAATCTAATGTACCACCACTGTTTATTGTAAGAGAGTCAACCGTTGTGCTAGCTAAATCTAAAGTTACAGTATGCGTATTAGCAATAACAACCTCATCCCCTGCACCTGGAACTCCAGAAGGTGTCCAAGTACCGGCTGTATTCCAATTTCCAGTCCCGGCAGATGTTTTTGTCCCAGCAAAAACTGCTGTTGACATAATAAGCATTAAGAAGATAGTAACTCGTTGTATCCGCTTACTATTTGTTGAAGTAAAAGTACCAAAGGCCATTTTGATGCTCCTCTTAAATATTACGAGTAGTTTCTATTTTAAATTTTAATTATTTGCTAAAATACCAAATCTCCAGCCCGCCTTATCTTCAGCACGTGGAGAAAAAAGTTCATCTAATTTTTTTCTAAGTAAATTTTCAGTTAAACCTCTTACAATTTTTCCGTTTTCAGCGTAAGACACCATACCGGTTTCTTCAGAAACAATAACAACAAAAGCATCTGTCTGCTCCGATAATCCCAACGCAGCTCTATGCCTTGTCCCCAATGAAGGATCAATATCCGGGTTTTGTGATAAAGGCAATAAACATTTTGCTGCCAAAACAATATCATTTTGAACAACAACTGCACCATCATGTAATGGCGACCGTGGATTAAAAACAGAAATAAGCAGTTGCTCCGAAAGCTTTGCCTGCATTGCAATCCCACTTTCCAGGATACTTTTAATGTTCATATCTTTTAGTAAAACTATCAATGCTCCATAATTCTTTTTCGAAAGATCCAAAGTTGCATTAACAATCTGATCTATAAAACGCAATTCGTCAACACGTACAATTTGCCTGATAATTCTATTTTGTCCTAAGTAGATCAAAAGTCGTCTCAATTCTGGTTGAAATACAATAACAAAAGCTAAAACCCAAACAGTTTTCAAACTGGACATCATCCATGAAAGTGCACTCATATTCAGTAAATCTCCAACTACTGAAAAAACAACTATGAGAAGCAAACCGATAAACATCCTTATTGCGACACCACCTTTTAAAAACTGGTAAAGCTTAAAAATGATAGCACTAACTATCAAAATATCAACTACATCAAAGATTGTTACAGGTAAAAAGCCAACTTTAAATATCATAAAAGTATTGCTACATTCGATATAAATTTATATTTCTTTAAATAAAATCTCTTTTTGATTTACATAATTGACATTATTATAAACATAAGAAATACTTCGCCACAATTTTTTACTGTAAAACCCTACTTTTTCAAAAAGTTACGCTGCTAAAATTTTGCCGATGATTTTTTTCACCTGAAGTGTTTTTTCAATATCATGTACACGTAGTATATCAGCGCCGTTTAACAATGAATAAATTTCAGTTGTAAGGCTTCCAAAAATTCGTTCTTCTACATCTCTTTCTATTATTTTTCCAATAAAAGATTTTCTCGATGTACCTATTAATATGGGTTTATCGAGGAATGTAAAATCTTTTACGTCTCTTAACAACTTTAAATTGTCAGAAACAGACTTTCCAAAACCAATCCCAGGATCAATAATAGTTTTTCCTCCATTTAGAGATTCTAACTCCACACTTCTTTCTTCTAAAAACCGGTAAACAGTTTCATGTAAATCATCATATTGAGGATTCTCTTGCATATTCTTCGGTGTTCCTTTTATATGCATTAAAATAACAGGGCATTTTTTTTCCTCAATAACTTCTTTCATTTTCTGATCAAAAACTGTACCACTTATATCATTAATGATATTGGCTCCCGCTTCAATTGACTCTTTTGCTACTCTACTTTTATATGTATCAATTGAAATAAGGGCATTTGAATCTGCCCTAATCCCCTCAATTACAGGGAGCACACGACCTAATTCTTCAGACAAACAAACTTCCTCAGCGCCCGGCCTGGTTGACTCTCCTCCGATATCAATTATATCTGCACCCGCTTCAACCATTTGTAGTGCATGGTCGATTGCCCTTTGTTTATCAAAAAATTTTCCACCATCTGAAAATGAATCCGGAGTAACATTTAATATGCCCATTATTATAGGAGATTGATTAAAATCCAGCATGAACTGACCAATTTTCCAACACTTCTTTTTTACAGATGTGTAATAATTGACCAATTTTTGAAAAAAATTATTTACCTGATCATCATTGAAAACTGTTTTTTGCACAGTATTAAGTAAATTTTGCTCAGGTAAAACTTTTAAAATAACTTTTTCTTTATTCTGGTATACAGATTGAAGAAAAGGTTCAAATAAATTAACAGCCTTATTAAGATCATCAATTTGCTGTACAGTGAGTTTGCTTAATAAAAAAAGATAGTTCCCTTCTTTGATAAGATTATCTTCGATATGATAAGCTTGTTTTATTGAACTTGCTCTTTGCCTTGTAGACACAAATAGTAAACGCGAATCCATCAATTCTGAATACTCGGCTCGTTTCGATCCATTTCTTCTCGTAGCTTTCTTATTCCCAACATAGCTTCTTTTGCAAACTGATCGTCATCGGATGTTTTTAATCTTACACGATCTTGATAATATTTTAGCGCCTGTTCTTTGCTGCCAAGCATTTCAGAAGCAATACCCGCATAAAGATAGGCATCAAGATTATTATCTAATTCAATTGCTTCTTTAAACAAATCCAAAGCGCCTTCATAATCTGCCTGAGAATAAGAAACGATTCCAAGATTGTAAATAACGTTAGAATCCTTCGGAAAACGAGCAGCTAAATTTTGATATATGTCTTTTGCCTTTTCAAATTTGGAAGTCTTTATATATAATGTTGCTAACAAACCTAATATTTTAGAATCCTGATTATTTAAAGACAGATAGTTTTCCAGAGTTTTTAGTGCACCTGTCGTTCCCATTCCTTTTTCATAACCATTGCCACTCAAATAAAACAAATTTGCCAAGTCAAAAACAGCATCTGCAAAACCAGGATCCAATTCAATGGTTTTTAATAAAACCGATTTTCTATTCTTAAACTCCAACTCTTCTAATCGCGATGGTAAAAGATGACTTAACAAATAGTAAACCCTTGCATCCCTTGGCTCATCAATGAATGCTTTTTTCAAAAACAGCTCTGCCTTCTCATATTCTCTTTCACGAATTGCCATTCTTCCTAATAGAAATGCTACTTCGGGTAAATCTTCTTTTTGGTTTTTTAATGTGTAAAGAATCTTCTTTGCTTTTTCAAAATCCGGGTTGACTATATCGACATATTTTAATTTGTTAAAATCATATTGAAATTGTAATCCTCTTTTTACAAATAACTTGGCCAAAACAAGTTGAGCCGCATTAGAGCTATCAGCATTAAGAATTGTCTCAGTAGATTCAAAATCGTTCTTCAATACAGAAACCTCTGCCAATAAATGTTCTTTTTTGCTGAGCAGAAGTTTTATATCTGTCTTAAAATATAGATTCAGATCTGCCAAAAACTTTTTAAATTCTTTTTCGATGGAATCCATTTTTATTACAGTTTCCAGGGTGTCACCATCAAAATATGCATTCAGCCAATAATCGCCATCCTTATTAAATGAACTTTCGATCAATACATGGGGATTCAAATTAATTGCGAGCTCTTTCCAGTTTTGGTATTCAGCTACCTTTTCTTCACCAAGGGTTTTGTAAAACCATTCCCATTTATGAACGAGATAACGTCCTTTTAATTTATACGTATTTCTTTTCAGCAAGTCAGCAAGAAGTAGAGAATTCCCGTTTAATTCAAAAGTATTATTTGCAGATAATGTCGGTAAGATTACAAGTCGGTCTGCGGGCTGAGGAGGTTTTTTTGCTGCCCAAAGCAAGCTATATGATACGATTACAATTAGATTTATCGTAACTGTTTTCGAAAAAACTTTTTCCCGGGAAATCAGTTTCGATTTTCGTAAAAATGAAAATGTCAGGTTAGCGAAAATCAATGCTGCTAATAAAAGAACAGTTCCGCCAGCTATCCCACCTGAAAGAAACTTAACGAATTCAGCCACTCTATTTAATACCTAAATAATTTGGACTATGAAGAAGAATTACCGGACCTATTTTGTTTCAGGGTTTTCTGACTCTCCCTTTTCCTCTTCTGTCCCGTCAGATTTTGTGGCGTCCTTACCATTTTCTTTATTTCCATTGGCGGGGGAAGTAAAAGCTGCTGCATCAATTTTCTCGCCCCTCAGAATCATATCGATCTGTTCCCCATCTAACAACTCGTGTTCTAAAAGCGCATTAGTCAAATCATGAAGTTTGTCTAAATTGTCTTTTAGTAGTTTTTCTGTTTTTTCTTCCGTTTCAGAAATAATTCTATTTACTTCAACATCAATTTCATAAGCAATTTTGTCGCTAAAATCACGATGCTGAGATATCTCCCGGCCAAGAAAAATTTCCTGTTCTTTTTGCCCGTAAGTAACAGCACCCAACTTTTCACTCATTCCCCATTCACATACCATTTTACGCGCCAGGGAAGTTGCTCTCTCCAAATCATTTGAAGCACCTGTTGTAAATTCATTAAAAATAAGTTTTTCAGCAACACGTCCGCCAAACAAAACGGCAAGTCTACTCTCACAATATGTTTTTGAATGCGTATGCTTATCATCATCCGGTAAATGCCAGGTAAGACCCAACGCCCGACCACGTGGAATGATAGTAACTTTGTGAACCGGATCTGATTCTGGTACTAACTTTCCGACTAATGCATGGCCTGCTTCATGGTATGCCGTGGTTTTCTTTTCTTCATCCGACAAAATCATAGATTTACGTTCCATACCCATCATGATTTTATCTTTAGCTTCTTCAAAATCATCCATGCCAACAGTTTCTTTATCCCTGCGGGCTGCCAATAAAGCTGCTTCATTAACAAGATTCGCGATATCAGCTCCGGATAAACCAGGTGTTCCTTTTGCAAGAGTTTCAATATTTACTGAATCATCTAATGGTACTTCTTTTGTATGCACCTTTAAGATCCCGCTTCTTCCGCGGACATCTGGCCGATCCACCACAATCTGTCTGTCAAATCTTCCCGGCCTTAACAATGCGGCATCTAAAACATCCGGGCGATTAGTTGCTGCTATAAGAATTACGCCTTCTTTTGTGTCAAACCCATCCATC
The DNA here is from genome assembly GCA_013112635.1 of Calditrichota bacterium. Lineage (NCBI taxonomy): Bacteria > Pseudomonadati > Calditrichota > Calditrichota bacterium. The sequence continues at coordinate 75,200 of JABFGF010000010.1, forward strand.
TCAACCAGAAGCTGGTTCAAGGTTTGTTCGCGTTCATCATGCCCGCCACCAAGGCCTGCGCCACGATGCCGTCCTACAGCATCCATTTCATCAATAAAAATTATACAAGGTGCATTCTTCCTACCCATCTCAAAAAGATCACGAACACGGCTGGCACCGACACCAACAAACATTTCAACAAAATCTGCACCACTCATACTAAAAAAAGGAACGCCTGCTTCACCGGCAACTGCTTTTGCAAGCAATGTTTTTCCTGTTCCCGGAGGGCCTAACAGCAATGCCCCTTTAGGGATTTTACCGCCAAGTTTTTGAAATTTTTGTGGGAATTTAAGGAACTCAATTATTTCCTGGAGTTCCATTTTTGCTTCATCGGCTCCGGCAACATCACTAAAAGTTATTTTCGCTTTATCAGGGGTTAACATACGTGCTTTGCTTTTACCAAAACTAAACAAACCACGGCCGCCGCCTGTACCGCCACCTTGCATACGCCGGGCAATAAAAACCCATAAAATTGCAATAAACAACAATGGGAAAACTACATTATAGAATAAAATACCCCATTCTTTTTCAGGCTCAACAAATTTAAACTGGATATTTTTTTCTTCCCATGTTTTAATTACAGATTCGTCAACATAAGGAAGGATTGTCTTAAAAAACTCAGTTTCAATTCCGTTGGCAGGGTCGGTTCCAAAAAATTCTTTTCGTTTTAAAACACCAGAGAATATTTTTTCACCCTCTTTTAAGGATATTTCTCCACTTGCAATTTTGTCCGCATTTAGAAACTCCATGTACTTTGAATATGAAACTTCATATTCCATGGCACTGTTATCCGGCCACAACCGGGTAAAAAATAAAGCGAAGAATAGAACAGCTACCCAAACAAGCCCGTTCTTAGATAATTTTTTCCACTGGAATTCATCATCTTTTTTATTTTTATTATCAGAATCGTTATCTTTTTTAAAATCGTCACTCATTAATATTCCTTTTTAATGGCTTAATTAAACTTGGATGACAAATATATCGCGCAGGTTACGTTTTATTTGCTGGTCATCCAACCCGTAGCCAACTACATACTTATCTTCAATCTCAAAACCTACATAGTCCAGTTTTATATCAGCAACCGTTTTTGAAGGCTTATGCAAAAGCGAGGCAAACTTTAACCGCGCCGGATTAAATGCTGACATCATATTATTTAAAAATTTAACCGACAGTCCCGAATCAACAATATCTTCAACTACAATAACGTGTCTTCCGGCAATATCTGCACTCAATGGCTTTAGTACTTTAACGTGTCCTGTCGATTCACGCTGATTGCCATAACTTGAAATCCTGATAAAATCAATTTCTAAATCAATATTTATATGGCGGATTAAATCGGCCAGGAAAATGAAACCTCCATTAAGAACGCCAATCAGGATTGGGGTTGTCCCTTTAAAATCTTGCGCTATCTCTTTCCCCAACGTTTCCAACCGTTGTTCTATTTCTGCCTCGCTGATTAAAACAGAATAATTATCAGGGATAATACTTTTTTGACTATGATTATTCATAACGTTTCAATTTCAATTTTGTATACTCTTTTCGATTCCTCGGTTACCTTAAATAAGTTACTAATTCGATAGCCGGCTACCCAGATAATTTTATCCTTTAACAAGAGTAGAGGTATATTTCTCTTTTCCAAAATGTTTGTTTTCTGGTTTACAAAAAAGTCACTCAGTTTCTGTTTACCTTTGCTTCCCAATGGATAAAAAAAGTCACCTTCCTGCCAATATCTAATTTTCAATGGGAATTCAAGATTATCTCCGCAGATATACTCCACTTTTGGATTTTTATTTATTTTTACCTTATCAACATCAATTCTGCTAATTGAAAACTTATAAAGATCACAATTGACGTTTTGACTTTCATAAAGTTCCCAAAACTTTGTTTGATTTTCCTGCGGCACAAAAAAGACTAACTGAGAGCGATCTATCAATATTTTTTGATTTTCTGAAAACTCAAAACATGAGCCTGTGTTTGCAGATTTTACAAACTTTTCAAACTCATTGATTTGATCAGATGCAAGCGTGAAACTTAACCCATAAATGTAAGAAAAACAATACTCAAGAAATTGAGATTTTTGATTTTTTTCAAATAACAAATAATCATCTTTATTAATTATTATCTGATTTTTTTTCTTTACAATTTTGTTTTCAAAATGAACACAATTTAAATCAAAACTTTCTCTATAAAATTGTTCATACTTTTGATGAGTTTTAAAAAATTCCCCGAGATAATCATTTCCAAAAACTTCCTTCAAAGCCGGTGTAAATCGTTGCCTCATTTTGTTACGAAGCTTATCCTGTTCAAAATTACTTGAGTCATCCCGAAATGGTATTTTATTTTCTGTACAATAATTGTCAATCTCATATCTGGAGCAACTTAAAAACGGGCGAATATATTTTTCCCGAACTGCTGGAATACCTAACAGCCCTTTAGGACCGCTTCCTTTAAACACACGCATAAAGTATGTTTCCAGCTGATCATCCAAATGATGCGCTGTTGCCAACTTGCAATTATCAAACTTTCTTATTTCCTGTTCATATTTTTTATATCGTGCTTTTCGTAAAGCATTTTCTCCTGCGTTTTTTCCAAACCCGGATAGTTTATAAACAGAACATTTAACGCCTAAATCGCTGCATATTTTTTTAACAAATGCTTCATCATCATCCGATTCACTCCCTCTAATTCCGTGATTAATATGAACAGCACTTATACTAATATTCAATTCCGTTTTTAAAGAATTTAACAAGTAAAGCAAACTGACTGAATCACGGCCACCGGAAAGGGCAATAATAATATGATTTTTGGGAGAAATTAAATGATTTGACTGAATAAATGCGGTTACTTTTTTTGTAAGCACCATAAACGAACGCAGTATGAAAAGTGTAGCGGCGCAGGGATTCGAACCCCGGACACTCGGATTATGATTCCGATGCTCTAACCAGCTGAGCTACGCCGCCAAAAGCTTTAATAAAAAACAAGGCAGCCAAAATTGACTACCTATTTGTAGCGGGGGCAGGATTTGAACCTGCGACCTTTGGGTTATGAGCCCAACGAGCTACCAAACTGCTCCACCCCGCGATCAGAGTTTTTAATATACCACCTTTTTACAAAGCTGTCAAGCTAAGTATTTAATATTATTAAGAAAATCTTTTTCATTTTTTACTTTGACATTAAGACGAGGTGTTAATAAAGAAATATCTGCATCATTGAGTATTTTTTTTGCGGTGGAAAGGTCAGAAATTTTGACCATGTCTTTTTCTGTGCAAAGCAATAAATTGCATTTATTTTTATTACAAAGTCCTGCTAAAAATTCCAAATCACTTTCAGTAAAAGAATGATGATCCTTAAAAGGCATAAATTGAGAAACAACGATGCTTTCTTCTTTCAAGCTATTATGAAAATTTTCAGGATGAGCAATTCCTGCAAAAGCCACACACGTGTTTCCTGCCAATTCTTTTATTGAGCCTTTGGTTTTAAAGTCAATATCCAGGACATCATCTATTTGTGAAATGCTGAAATATCTGTTTTTATCATCTATGGCAGCAGGATCATCAGCAGAGACAATCATATTAGCACGTTTTAAATTGAATTTAAATTCCCGGAGTAGGCCACCTGGCAAAACCAATTTGTTTTTAATTCTTTTTTCATCCTTAACCAGGACAATATCCAAATCCCTTGCAACAGAACGATGCTGAAAACCATCATCTAACAATATTACATCAACATCATAGTTTTTTAATATATAATCGATGGCAATTTTTCTTTTTTCACAAACAGCAATTATTTGCCCTGGAAGTTTTTTTGATATAAGCACCGGTTCATCACCATGGATAATTACTTTTGCAAACCGTGTTTTGCCATTGCTAATAAAATGAAATCCTTTTGATTTGCGCCCATAACCCCGACTAACAATTGCAACCTTCTTATTTTTATCAACAAACTTTTCAGCAAGATAAATTGTAAATGGGGTCTTGCCCGTTCCACCCGCTGTAATATTGCCGATTGAAATTATGGGTTTGTCAAAATGGTGTGTTTTAAATATACCTATATCGTAAAGCAGGTTTCTTATCTGGATAATCAAACCATAAATAAGGGAAATTGGAAATAGAATTAATCTCAGAACTATCATGCTAAATTGTCATCGCATTTTTATTAGTGATTTAACTGTATCAATTTCAGAGCGCTTGAAAAACCCTGTTGCCCAAAATATAATAGGAGTTGAACCAAGTAAAATAATCCGGCTCCAGATTTGAGGCTGAAAATAATAGAAGATCACCAACATTACTGCCAGAAAGCCCAAAAGAAATAGAATACGGGAATAGTCATATTTTATGGGATAGATTTTGTTATTGGCGATAAAAATTGTTACGGCCATTACAAAATAACTTAAAAATGTTGCAAAAGCTGCACCCATAATTCCATACGCGGGCATAAGATATAAATTGCTGCCAACATTAACCAGTGCTGCCAACCCGGTAAAAATAATCATTAAATGAGATTTTTTCTTGATATAAATACCCACCGTAAAATTTACATAAAGCCCGTAAAACAAGTATGATGTAAGAATTATTGGAATAATAGATGTGCCCGGCCAATATTCTTTGCCTAAAAGCGTTATCCCGCCCGGTAAGGGAATTTGCACCAGGTATTCAATTAGATATGAAACAAGAATTACAATAATGACACCAACCAGTGTGAAATAAGTCAGTACTCTGGAATAAACTTCTTTGGCTTCTTTCTTCTCTGCAATCTTTAAAAAGAATGGCTGCCAGGCTGTCCTAAAAGCCATAACCAACATAACAAGTATTGTCCCGAACTTATAATTTGCAGAATAAAGCCCAAGCAATTCTTTTCCCAGAAGATGGTTCATAAGCAGCTTATCACTTACTTCAACAATTAAGTAAGCAATGCCATTGGGGATTAATGGAATGCCAAAATAAGCAAGCTGTTTAAATGCGCCACTGTTCCAACTGCCTTTTAGATATGAAACCTGGTATGGCAGTAAAATAATCACATTAATAAATGCTGCTATAATATTTGCATACAAAACTCCAATAAAGCCCATTTTGTAATAAACCACAAAGAGAATATTTAAACCAAGTTCAATTAAAAAACGGACAATCTTTATAACTGAAAAATGAGTTGATTTTTCTTCGACACGAAGAATTAAATATGGCAGGTTACTAAAAGTATCCAAAAACAAAATAGCTGCAGATATTTGAATCGGGAAGCTATAATCGGCCGAACTAAAGATAATTTCTGCAAAATAAGGTGCAGAAAAAAAGATAATCGCAGATAGAACCAATGCATTGGCACTTACACCAAGAAAAGCTGTTTTATAAATATCATGTCGTTTATGTTTGCCCAAAAAGTAATAGCGCATAAATGCACTATCCATTCCATACAGGTACAGAACAACCATAAAAGCAGTAAATGCATAAAATAGAGATAAATCGCCATAGTCAGCTTTAGATGCCAAAAACTTTTCACTTGTATAGATTGGCATCATCACTAAACCCAATGTTCGTTGGATAAAGGTGCTGATTGTATAAACTAATGAATGACGTGTAAGATTTTTTAAATGCGATTTGATTGACACAAAAACCTATTTTCTTTTGTGTTGGTGTGCAAGTGCCTGAACGCCCAGGACATAACCATAGATTCCAAGACCGACAATAGATCCGCTAACAACATCGGAGATAACGGATTTATGGCGGAACTCTTCACGTCCGGCAATATTGCTGATATGTACTTCCACAACCGGGACAGAAACTGACTCAATCGCATCGCGGATAGCGTAGGAATAATGTGTAAATGCTCCGGCATTTAAGACAACACCTGCATAATGCCCATCGGCTTTTTGAATTTTGTCGATAATCTCACCTTCATGATTACTTTGATAAAAATCAATCTCAACTTTTTTGAAATAACCTTTGACAAAATCATTTACTTCGTTTAATGAATTCTGGCCATAAACAGTTGGGTTCCGTTTTCCAAGCAGATTTAAATTTGGTCCGTTTATAATAAGTATTTTCATTTTATACCTGTCCTTTTAGATTAATACCTCAAACGCCGTTCTTATTTGGTTTAATTCAGATTCATCTTTAATTACATATGAACCTATCTGATCAACCAAAATTAAACGGATATTTTTATCGACTACTTTTTTGTCTAAAAACATTCGTTCAACAAGGGCATCAATTTTGATGTTATTTTTATCATATTTTACTGGAACCCGTTCCAACAAATTTATTCCACGGGTATACTCTTCAATATCCATTAGCCCGGTGTTTTTCGAATATTCCAACGCACACTTCATTCCGAGGATTACTGCTTCGCCATGTTTTAAATTGCTATAGCCAAATTCAGCTTCCAGGGCGTGGCCAAATGTATGGCCAAAATTTAGGATCATTCGCAAACCAGCCTCTTTTTCATCCTGTGCCACAACATCTGCTTTTTGTCTTGCAGAAACATCTACAAGGTGCAATAAAACGTCAATATCGCCAGATAATGCTTTCTCAATATTGTTTTCCAAATATGAAAACAAATCCTTGTCGCCAAAAAAAGCGTACTTAATTACCTCGCCCATACCGCAACGAATTTCTTCTTCCGGCAAACTTCTTAAAAAAGCCACATCAGAAAAAACGAATACAGGTTGTTTAAAAGCGCCAATCAGGTTTTTTCCTAAAGGATGGTTTATGCCTGTTTTTCCACCAATGCTGCTATCTACCTGTGCTAATAGCGTTGTCGGAACCTGTACAAAATTTATTCCACGTAAATAAGTTGCTGCAACAAAACCGGCCAAATCTCCAATAACTCCGCCACCCAGAGCAATAATTGTACCGCTGCGCTCAAAATGATTTTCAAGGAGTGCGGTCCATAACTCTTGCAAAAACTGAATTGATTTTGTCTGTTCCCCGTCCGGTACAATATGTTCAATAATCTGACACTGCGACGGTAATCTTTGTTTTAACTCTTTTCCGTACAAGGCAAAAATATTTGCACTGGAGATAATTGCAATTTGTTTGGACTTTATATGTCCGTTAAAAACTTCTGCGAAGTCATCCAGAATATTTTGCCCTACATAAATTGGATAACTGTTATCCGTTATATTTACATTTATTTTCTTCATATCACTCATATCAAACTAGTCAAATTCTTAATCATTAATAAAACACTTCTTTTGGAATCATGAACATGTTAAGTATTACGTTTTCTTTCCAAACTGTTCCAACTCCGTCAAAATCATCTCTGCCACTTGTGGCGGATCAAAACCATCACGCTCGATTATTACCGCGGCAGACTCATAAACATCTTTACGATCTTTTAATAGCTCTTCAATTCTTATAAGAAGGTTTGTTTCAAAATTTTCATCACGGGGTATATTTAAAAGCGGTCTTTTAGATGTTTTCTTAACCCGTTTAAAAATTTCCTCTGGACTACTTTTTATATAAACAACCGTTCCTTTTTTATCGGCCATTTTTTTGTTATCAGGGTTCATTAAAGCACCGCCACCAAGGGCAATAACCGCTTTATTATTGTTTCCTATAAGCTGGAAAAGAATAGCTTGTTCCATTTTTCTAAAAGTTTCTTCACCCTGATCGGTAAAAATGTCGCTAATTGTTTTTCCGGTTGCTTCCTCAATTATTTTGTCCGAATCAAAAAAAGGACAGTTTAATTTATCCGCGACAATTGGACCTATTTTACTTTTACCGGCTCCCATAAAGCCATTTAAAAAAACGAGATTTTTATTCATTAAACTAAACTCAGTTGTTCTGATTTTTGGTGCATTATATTGCGGATAAATTTTTTGCGGTGCAGTTCGCATGGACCGGATTTTCTAATTGCGTCCATATGTTCTTTTGCTGCGTACCCTTTGTGTTTTTCAAAACCGTATGCCGGGTATTTTTCAGACATTTCAATCATCAAATTATCGCGGTATACTTTAGCCAGGATTGAAGCACTTGCGACTGAAACAGAAATACTATCCCCTTTTACAAGCGGTCTTCCCTGCAAAATTGTTCCCTGCTCCCTGTATAAAAAGGTTGGGAAATCTCTGCCATCCACAAGTACAAATTGTGGTTTTATTTCCAAAAGATCTATCGCGCGCTTCATTGCCAAAAAAGTGGCATTTATAATATTCAGGGAATTAATTTCCTCAACAGATGCTTCAGCAACTGCCCAGGCCAGGGCTTTTTCTTTTATTCTGGGTTCAAGTAATAAACGCTTCTTTTCAGTTAATTTCTTCGAGTCATCGATTTTATATATTTTTTTTTGGGGATCCAAAATAACAGCGGCGGCAACCACAGGCCCTGCTAAAGGTCCACGTCCAACTTCATCTATTCCGGTTAAATATTGCACCCCATCGGTCCAAAGTTGATTATCATAGCTGCTGGTCATGGAATCTTGAATTAATTAGTTTTACTTAAAAAGATTGGGACAAATTAAAAAGCAGTTCGCTTATATTCAATTAAGTTTAAAATGGTTGGAATAAACCTTCCGGGTAAAAAATAACCCGGAAGGAATAAGAGGATTATTTCAATAAAATAAGTTTATTCATTATCTCTTGCTTGCCTGTATTGATTCTGTAAAAGTATAAACCGGAGGCAAAGTTCTCTGCATTCCAGGTATAATAATGAACGCCGGCATTTAATTCTCCATTAAACAGGGATTCTACCAGTTTACCGGTAATATCAAAAATTTCAACTTTAACGTGATTTCTAAAAGGCAACCCAAATTCTATGGTTGTTTGCGGATTAAATGGATTGGGATAATTCTGCTTTACAAAAAATTCTTTCGGAATCTTTGCGTTGTCATCCTCAATAGCTAAAACAGGATCATAGTCAAATTCAATAAAATGTGTGGAGTCCAAGTTTGAAACTGTTAGAACCGTATCCAATTCATCTTTAGAAAAATTTGGAGCCTCTATGTACCAATCCCCATCACAAACATTAAATACAAAGGTAGAATCGTCTTCTGGCCAGCCTTCCACCTGATACACGTTTGGGAACTCGCCCAATGTATGAATATAAAACCCTTCCCAAAAAGCTTCGTCCGGAGCATGTTTTAAACGGACATATATTTCTGCATTTCGATAATTTAATTCAAAATCCAATGTGTCAGTTGTGTCACTATCAACATAAACATGTGCATACCAGGCCGGTTTTGCTAAGAAGTCATTTGACCAATCATCAAAACGAACTTCAAAAACCCCATCTTTTACCGGCTGCCAATACTCCAGACCTTCATTAACTGATGCCTGGTAAAATTGGGTCCAGTTGCTATCATAAATTTCAACTTGGAAATCATGACTGTTATACGGCATTAATGGATCATCGGGATCAAAACTTAATTTCCCGGCTAAAACTGCTCCGGCAGGTATTAAATTAAAATATGCTGTATCCCCTGCATTCACCCATTGCCATGGAGAATCTTCAATAATATAACCATCGGGCAAAGGTGTTCCATATTCCGGATTATCAAGCAAACCTATGCTGTATCCTGCACCGGATTTCACTTTTATTTTTGCAAATCCGGAGGTATCACTCATTGTCTGGTTCGATCCAAATGAGTCACTATAAGCATGAAACATGAAACTTTCACCGGGTGATTTATTTTCTTTAGTAATTAAAATAACGATAGAACTATCGGCCTTATAAACCATTATATCTTTTTTTATGCTGTCACCATGGGCAACATAAACTGTATCTGGGTTTTCATTATCATTTGAAGGACGTAAATAATCAGGATTCAAACCTTCTTCACTTATTGCAAGATAAAACCAATCTCCATCAATCTCTTGTGGTATAAATGCCGAAGCCGAAAAATGGCCATTAATTATATTAAAGTCATTCCCGTCCCATTCATTAAAACGCACCAGGGAACCATAGCCATTAATATCCAATGCTTGTCCCGAATCATCAACAACATAGCCATAAACAAAAGCTGTTGGTAAACTTAGATAAAAATCAACATCCGGATTAATACCTGCATCAACCACGAGAAAAATATCTTCAGATTCTATGTAAGCTGAAGTTTGTAACTCAAAGAAAAAAGAAACTTCCCATTCGGAACCAATAGCACTATCAGGCAAATTAATTTCATAGTAACCATTTTGATCTGTACTTCCAGACCAAAAACCCTGAAAACTTTGGATTGCCTCTGCGCCAATTTGAATTCCTGCTAATCTCTCATCAGGTGCAGTAATTCCTTCAATAAATAAGTTGCCTGTAATTTTTGCAGAAGGATTTAGCATTGCGCTGATATGCATTGCGGCATAAGCATCAGATTCATTAGCAATATCTATTACCTTTAAAATATAATCTCCTGGTGCCAAACCAAAGGGTCCTAAGTCTGTATAAACTAATCCATCTAAAACCGCACTGGAATCGCCTGGCCCTTCTGACCCCACATCACCATCCTGTTGCGTAAATTGTTCAACCAGAACATCACTCTCATCCAACTCCTGGTTTGAGTTTAAATCCAGATATATCTGAAAAGTGGACTCACCACCTTGTTGAGAAATGTCATATTCCCAGGCAAAAAAATCACCTTGTTGCAATGAATCTGCAGCATTCCCATTTACCCATAGCTTTAAATATGTGGTTGCCAAAACTGAAGTGGAACCAAGTAATACAAGCGAACAAACAAGTATCAGTTTTCTCATTTTAGACCTCCTGTAGGTTTATTTTTTAAATCGGACAGGAGAAATAGCGAAATGAAATATTTATTTAAAAGAAAATAAAACTGGCCAACAAGATGGCAATAAATGGCTATAAAATTTACTGATGGGGATAATTATGTATGTAAAATTTTTGAAACTTTAGTTTTTAACGAAGAAAAATGCTATAAAGTACCATTGAGTTGAAAAAAGAATCATAAATGACAATGATCCACCAAATTAATCAAATAAAAATTTCAGCTGTTGAAAATAAATCCTGAATAGAAAAAAAGACTATTCAACACTTGAGTGCTTGTTAATGAAGCCGAAATATGACAAGTGCATTTAAAATTCATGCCACAAATGGTTAATGTTTTTTAACCAAGGCCGAAAACAACAATAAAGGTTGAAGGATTTATTAAAATAGCGCAGGCCTTTCCCAAACGCCAAGCGTCTTACAAAATATATGCAAACAAAAATAATTTTTATTTCTGATCATCTTAATGAGTTCAGCAAATTTTTAAAGACAGATGGAATCGGTTATAATATTGATATGATGGGTCATGCCGAAGCAAACCGGCGGCACGTTTTTCAAAACTATTACGATTTATTTGTTATTGATTTAAAGCAAGATTGGCTGGCTATCCCGCACTGGGTTTTTGAACAGGTTCAGCATCATTATTTTTTCCAGTTTATTTTTATAAGCGATGGCCCTCTTTCCAAAGAAATGGATGATGTGCTGAATGTACGTGTTTTTAAAGTAATAGACAGGGCCACGGCAAAAGAAAATATTACCGATCTTGTTCAAGAATTTCAGGTATACTCCGCCAACCACCGCTTCACACATTTAAAGCAAGGACAACAAACCAGTAACGGATTGTCTAACCTGGTTGGGACACACAGCAGTATTAAAGGCATAAATAAGTTTATAGAAATTGTAAGCAAAACTAAATCTGCATCCTGCCTTATCCGTGGTGAACTGGGGACAGGAAAAAGTTTATGTGCCCAGCTTATACATCAAAAAAACGAGCTGCCATTAAAGCAATTTATTATTAAAAATTGTGAAGGAACAACCACCAATGAGCTATTAGGTGATTTATTTGGCGTTGAAGGTGAAACGGACATTTATGGTCCAAAGCGTATCGGCTTATTTGAAAAATATGTGGACGGAACTGTAGTTCTAAAAAATATTGAAAAACTGCCAATCGATGTTCAAAACAAAATGCTGCTTTTTCTTGAAGGGCGGGTTTTTAATGTACTGGGTGCAACCCGAATTGTTGAAAGTAATGTACGGATTATTGGTACTACTCAACACAATCTGGAATGGTTTGTTCGTCATCAAAATTTTAACTCCGGATTGTTCTACAGATTAAAAGCCTTTGAAATATTTTTACCTCCTTTACGTGATCGCCGTGAAGATATTGAGCATTTATCTAACTACTATCTGCAGTATTATAATAATCAGCTGGCCAAAGAACTTGGTGAAATTTCTCCTGTTGCCATGCAAATGATGAATGAGTATAACTGGCCGGGGAATATTAAAGAAGTAAAAAATATTATTGAACGGGCTGTAATTATCAGCACATCAAATCAGATTATTGCAGAGGATTTACCTGCCAACTTGCAAAATGATTCCAACAACCGCCACAACAGTGAGTTTTTAGGAAATTGTTCATTAAAAGAATTAGAACGAATCCATATCCACCACGTTTTAGTTCGTACAAATGGCAACAAATCCAAAGCTGCGGAAATTTTGGATATATCCCGCACCACCTTACGCGAAAAAATGCGCGTTTATGAAATTGAGGTTTAAGTCCCCAACCTCAAATATTTCACCTTTCTAACAATTGATATAAATCCCCTTCCTGTTTAAATTCGTTCGGAAACATAACAAACCCATTTGTTCAAATTCTCAAATTAATAAATATGAAAAACTATCTATGAAACCTCCTTTTTATTATAAAACCAATCGTCTGTTTTGCGAAAATTTAGATATAGAAACATTTGCTCAAACTGTGCCAACACCTTTTTATCTTTACAGCAAAAGTGAAATCGGATATAATTGCCAATCCGTTTGGGATGCTGCAAATATTGTTGAAGGAATTGACCTGCTGCCCTGTTATGCGTTAAAAGCAAACTATAATCCGGCAATATTAAAACTGGTTCAGGCCAATGGTTTTGGAGCAGATATTGTTTCCGGGGGTGAACTTTATTTTGCACAAAAAGCTGGTTTTCCCATCGAAAAAACAGTTTTTGCGGGAGTTGGCAAAACTGAAACAGAAATACGTGAAGCATTACAAAAAAACGTTCATTCAATAAATATTGAATCAGAAGAAGAATTACACCTGGTTGCCAGGCTGGCCACAGAAGAAAAAAAAATTCAGAGAATTGCCATCCGCATAAACCCGGACATTGATGCCAAAACACATGCTTATATTTCAACTGGATTACATACAAACAAATTTGGAGTCTCTACCGAACAAGCCCTTTCTATGTATCAGGAAGCCCAAAAATATAAAAGCCTGAATGCTGAAGGTATTCATGTTCATATCGGCTCCCAAATAGATAAAGACGGTCCCTACAAAGCTACTGCTGAAAAACTAAAATCCTTTATAAGCAAATTAGCCTCTAAAAACATTTCAATTAAATATATCGATCTTGGAGGTGGAATTGGCATCAATTATGAAAACACATTGAGTGAACCCGGCGAACCGCGAACATACATAAATGAAATCCTGCCAAAATACCTTTCAGCCTTTAAAGGATTTAAATTAAAACTGTTTGTAGAATTAGGGCGTTCCATTATCGGCAGTGCCGGAATCCTGGTAAGTAAAGTTTTAATTCGTAAAAAAACCCCATTAAAGAACTTTATTATTGTGGATGCGGCCATGAACAACTTAATGCGGCCCAGTTTGTATGAAGCCAGTCATCAGATCGCACCGTTAAAAAAAGAAAATTATGAAACAATTGTTGCTGATATTGTTGGCCCGGTTTGCGAAAGTGGAGATTTTCTTGCCAAAGAAATTTATATTGAAGATATTCCATCCGGCGAAATGATTGCCGTGGCTAGTACCGGGGCTTACGGACAGGTACTTTCATCTAATTACAACCTTCGTCCTACAATTCCGGAATACCTGGTTGACGGTGATAAAGTGCAATGTATATTTAAAGGCACTACTGTAAATGATATTGCAAATAATTATAACTGGTAAAAATGGGCCCGACATTTGTTCAAATAAATCACTCACACTTACTGCATAATTATAGCTTAATCCGCGATGCTGTTAAGCCGGCAATGGTTATGGCTGTAGTAAAGGCCAATGCTTATGGTCATGGCAACATAGAAATATCCCAAACACTGGTGCAAAATAATGTGGACTACCTTGGCGTCGCGTTTCATGAAGAAGCGATTTCTCTGCGCCAGGCGGGAATTGAAACTCCCATTTTGGTTTTTGGGGCTCAGCTAATAAAATATTTTGATCAATTTTTGGACTATAATCTTGATCTTACCATTACCCAGATTGAGCAGTTATCAGCATTAGAAAAAATATGCCAGGCCAAAAAGAAAAAGGCAAAAATACATTTAAAAATTGATACAGGTATGAACCGCGTCGGGTTTTATCCTGATAGTTTTAAACAGGCTTTTGAAAAGGCTGCTAACTCAAAGTGGATTGTCATTGTTGGTGTGTATTCACATTTATCAAGCGCTGACGAAAGCGATCCAGCATACACCGAAATGCAGATTGACCGTTTTACTGAAATAAAAAACTATATTCAGGAAAAATATTCAACTAAGATTTTATTTCACCTGGCAAACTCTGCCGCTATTATGAATTTTCCCAGCGCACATTTTGATATGGTTCGCCCGGGAGTAATGCTTTATGGCAATCCGCCATCCCCAGGTTTTAAAACAGATTGGGATTTACAGGAAGTGATGCGATTTCGTTCAGAAGTAGCTTTAATCAAAGATGTTGAAAAAAATGAACCTGTAAGTTATAACCGGCGTTTCTATACACCGGAAAAAACAAAAGTGGCGGTTATACCGGTTGGTTATGCTGATGGATACAACCGAAAACTGACCAACATTGGCAAGGTTATAATCAATGGAGAAAAGTATCCTGTAATTGGTACTGTTTGTATGGATCAAATTTTAGTACATTTAGGGCATGCATCAAAAGTAAAGATTGGTGACGAAGCTGTTCTTTTTGGAAAACAGGGCAACAATCACATTTCAATTTCAGATATTTCTAAACAACTAAATACAATACCGTACGAGGTAACCTGCTGGCCTTCAAGCCGGGTTGCAAGGATTCATTTAAACATGAAAAACCCATGAAAGTAAACGGAGAATTTATGAAAACTCTTTTAATGATATTTCTTAGCTCAGGATATTTATTTTCTCAAGTGCTAAGCGTTACAGTTTCTGTTGAGTACGATCACCTTCCGGACGATGAACAGGAAATGCTTACAAACCTTGCTGAAAAAATAGAGCAATATTATAATAGCTATGATTGGGTAGACGATGAATATGAGACTGATGTTGTCTGCAACATAAAAGTCTTGGTAGAAACGGTTCAGAAGAAAACTTTTGAAAAAATCTATAAAACCCAATTTCTTATTTCGAGCGAATCAGGTGAAAATTTTTATGATAAGATATGGGAATTCCCCTACGAAGACAGTTTTCCATTTAGCCATAGTAAAGGTTTGTTCGACCCCGTTACACACTTCCTTGATTTTTATGCTTATATGATCCTTGCCGGTGAACTTGATACTTATGGTTTACTGCTCGGCTCTCCACTTTACGATAAAGCTTTGGATATTGCCAGTCAGGGTGTATTAAGCGACTACTCTCGTGGCTGGAGCAACCGTAATGATGAATTGCAAAAGATTACACATATCAGGACAAGACCATTGCGAGAAGCCAAACCTGATTTTTTTGAAGCCCTTTATCTGTACGAAGAAGGCAAATACAATCAGGCTTATAAATATGCCCAGAATGTATTTACTGCAATCAAAAAGGTATACACAACACAGCCAAACAACAGGTACCTGCGCATATTTTTTGAAGCACATTATAAGCAGCTTGCTATGCTCTTTTCCGGAAAATTTGAGGAGCTTGAAGCGCTTGCAGATTATGACAGTAAACACCGTGAGACATACAGAAGTTATTTACCTAAAAACTAGTTATTTTTTTAGTTTTACTAAATTTTAGAAACAAAAAAAGACCTGGGTTCAATTTTTAAGATTAAACTTAGGTCTTTTTCAATTTGTATCATTCTCCAGAGCAAGTTGGTATTAATTGCACAAATAACCTTACTAAAAATCCTCTATATATCTTTGGTAAAGTTCTTCAATTCCTCTTGGATTGCTTATTATGGTTATCCTGTCATTTTCTTCAAGGACAGTGCGTCCTCGTGGCACTACCAATTCGTTATCACGGTGAATAATGGCAATGAGAGTGCTTTCCGGTAAATCTATACTTTTTATTTCGCAGTTAATAAGGCCTTCTGTTTTTTTATCTTTTTTAAGCTCCAATGCCAGGTAACGGTCATCCCTTAAAAGAAGCTCTTTGATTTCCTGTTCATTCTTAGCCTTTTTCCATTTTTGTAAAAACATTTCACTATCAACATGGCTGGCTATCTGAGCCAAAATACGAAGGTGTTTCCCCGGATTACCTTCCGGGCTTAAAAGGAAAAAAAAGGCAAAAATGGGTTCTTGCGTCACATACCTGTTGCCTAAAAAATGATCTACTTCAAACTTTACACCAGTGCCAGAACGTATTACAATCAAATAAGATCGATCAATATCTCCTAATCTCACGTGCGGAAGAGCAGCGCCATTTGAAACAGGCGTGGCGCCAATCAGTGTTCCATCCAAAAACAATTTTTCTAATATTTCGCTGTCATATTTTGTAATATCTGAAAATTCCTTAGAAACTCGATTTGTAATTTCCTCAAATGATGTTTTTTGGTGCAGATCAATAAACCTTGCTTCTGCAACCAAATGATTAAAATAGTCTTCATCACGCACGCCTTTTGCTTTGAGAAAACGTCTCAGATCGCTATCAAGTCCTTCAAAACGCCGTGAACCTAATCTTGCAAAAAGGTGATAAATTGCTCCATTTCTTAAAACTTTGTCCCGGGCATAGTAGAAATACCAACCAATACTGACAACGATCAATCCAATCGTAAAAAGCGTTGGAAGCCAGCCCATTTCAATAATCAACCAGAATGGTGTTATAATTCCAAAAATTTGCATCCATGGATAAAGCGGTGATTTAAATCCTGGATCATAAGATTCTATTTTGCTTTCGCGCATAACAATTACTGCAAGCGAAATTAGAGCAAAAAGTAATAGTTGAAAGGCTCCTGCAAGCTTGGCAATTTTTATCGGATTGAATAGTAATAAAACAGAAATGACTAAAACAACTGTAAACAAAATAGCATTTATCGGAACTTTACCTTTTGTAAAAGAACGGAAAAATGCAGGGAAAATATGATCACGGCTCATTGCAAGCGGATACCGTGAAGAACTTAGAATTCCTGCATTTGCTACAGAGAAAAAAGCGAAAACTGCAGCGATTGTCATTAATACTGCTCCGCTTTTACCAGCCATTATTTCTGCTGCTGAGGCGATTGGAGAAAGATTATTCTGTAATTCATTAGCTGAAAGAACACCTATAAGGATAATTGTGCCCACCACATAAATAACAAGTGCTGTTGCAAATGCCAGGAACATCGCCTTAGGAATGTTCTTTTCCGGATTTTTAACTTCCTCGGAAAGGCTGGCAATTTTAGATAAGCCCACATAACTTACATAAACTAAACCTGCTGTAGAAAAGATAGAACTAAAATTACCATCCCAAAAACCCGAAAAGTTATTTACATTTAAGTGAAAGGACCCTGTTACAGAGAACCAGCCCAAGAGTAGAAGTAAACCAACAACTAAAATGCTTTGAAAAGAACCTGATTTTTTTGCTCCTAATAGATTTATAATTCCAAAAATAATAGCGAAAGCAATGGAAATGGGAAGCATTGTAATATCAGGAAAAAACAAACTTAAGTAAGCTCCAATCCCAACCAAAGCAAATGATGTTTTTAAAATAAGTGCGATCCAGGTGCCAATTCCGCCAATTGTACCCAACATAGGCCCCATACTTCTATCAAGAAAAAAGTAAACACCACCGGCACGCGGCATTGCTGTAGCAAGTTCCGATTTACTATATAAAGCGGGAATAACAGGGATGGCTGCAATAATATAACTTAAAACCATTGCCGGCCCAGCCTCTGCAAAGGCCAACCCGGGAAGTAAAAAAAAGCCGGAAGCAATGGTTGCACCGGTTGCAATGGTAAAGATATTAAAAAGAGAAAGACTTTTTTTAAGTTGGTGTTTTTTACTTAAGATTGCCATTATTAACCGTTTTAATTTCTATAAGACCTGATTTTTATAGTGTCAGACAAACACACATTTTTAATATCAATAGCTTCTGGAAGTTTTAATTAATATCTAAAACATAATATTTTTTTTAAAAAATCCCAGCTTTTTTTAAGTTGGGCCATGATACTTCTAAAAGACATAATTCTAATTCTCTTTTTTGCAATAGTCATTATTTTGCTGCTCTCAAAATTGCGTATCCCGCCTGTAATAGGTTTTTTAATTACCGGCGTTATTATTGGTCCCACCGCTTTACGCCTGGTAGAGTCCATTTCGGAAATTGAAATACTCGCTGAAATTGGCATTATTCTTTTAATGTTTACTATCGGCTTAGAATTTTCACTGGACAAAATCAAACGCATGTTCAAAGATTTTTCTTTCTTTGGCGGTCTTCAGGTTTTATTTAGTTGGGCCGTGTTTTCATATTTATTTTATTTGTATGGACTTGTATTGCAAGCAGCGTTACTTGCCGGATTTATAATTTCGCTTAGCAGTACAGCAATCGTTTTAAAACTTTTGCAGGATAAAGATGACTTAAACTCCCCGGCCGGTTTAAAAATGACAAGTATCTTGTTATTTCAGGATGCGATTCTTATCCCTGCTATGATTTTTATTCCTTTTATAAACCAGCTGTCAGAAGTGCCGCCTTTAACTTTGGCTTTAAAAATTATAATCGCTTTTGGAAGTGTTGTAGTAATTTACTTCATCAGCAAATTGATTTTGCCCAAATTATTTAGTTTTATTTTAAAAATTGGTGTTACCGATTTATTGATGATCGCCGTATTTGTTTTCCTTTTTGGTGTGGCCTTATTAGGACATCAATTAGGAGTATCGCTGGCTATGAGTGCCTTTGTTGTTGGAATGGCAATTTCAGGATCAGATTTTGCACATCAAATAAACACAGAAATTCTGCCATCGCGCCATATTTTTAATTCAATCTTCTTTATCTCCATTGGTATGTTTGTAGATTTTTCATTTGTTCAGATTCATATTAGTGAGATTTTTCTGTTTACATTAGTAATTGTTACAGTAAAAATTCTAATAATTCTATTATTATTTACAATCGCTAAAAACCCCATCAACATTGGATTTATGACTGCTTTTGGATTGGCGCACGTTGGGGAGTTCTCTTTTATCCTTCTTAACATTGCTAAGGATTTTACTTTGCTTGGTCCGGAAATTCATCAAATACTTTTGTCGTCTGCAATAGTAAGTATGTTTTCAATTCCGCTTGCTTTACAGGTGGGTAAAAAAATATCCGGGTATGAAAAATTCAAAACAAATATGCCAGTTCCGGATAAAAATGTTAATTATTCTAAACATACAATCATTGCAGGATTTGGAGTTAACGGCCAAAATATTTCGCGCATTTTAAAGTTATTGGATATTCCCTATCTTATCGTTGAAATGAATCCAGCAACAGTAAAAAAATATAAATCTCTTGGTGAACCAATATATTTTGCCAATATAGACCGCCGGGAAAATATGAAATTGATTGGGATTTCGCAGGCGTCCCTGCTGGTAATTGCCATTAATGATATGGACGCTGCCATGCGCACAGTAGCTATGGCCCGTAAAATAAACCCCTCACTCAAGATAATTGTCCGGGTAAATTATTTGCCACAAGTGGAGCTTTTATATAATCTTGGCGCAGACCTTGTTCTGTCGCAGGATATGGAAACCTCTTTAATTTTTATCAATCACATCTTAAAATTTTATAATATGCCCGATCATGTGGCCCGCATTCAGACCAATCTTTTAAGAAAGGAACATTACCGCTTTTTCTTTAAACAGGAATCGCAGGAATCCTGGAAAGTGGCTATGCTCGATTATATTGAGCAAGACAACGAAATGTTTTTTATTAGCCCGCACTCAAAACATATTTCTAAGAAGATCATTGATCTTGAACCATCAAATTATGAAGATGTTGAAATAATTGGCATTATTCGCAATACAAAAATTCTAACAGATTCATTAAAAGATTTGGTTATTGAAAACTATGATACTCTGATATTTTGCGGTAATCATGCCAAAGTTTTTGAAGCACTGACCTGGATGGAAGAAAATAACTAACACCAAAGTTAATCATATTTTCGCAATGGACTGAAAATGGTCTTCTAAAAAATAAATAATTCAAAGATTAAGCCGTATATTTTGTAACCCTTTTTGTTTTTTCCCATATTGAAATTTTCAATTTTAGCCCGGACCGTTAATGGATATTCTTTTCACTCGCTTATCAACAATTGTTTTTGCTGTGTTTTTTGGTGTAACGTTATCGGTTATTGCCAGACGGATGCACTTTCCGGCTATAGCACCTTTATTGATAGGTGGTATTATTCTCGGACCGGAAGTAAGTGGACTGGTCGATAGTGCCTCACTGGGTCAGGGCTTACGTATAATTATTTCCCTCAGCATTGCAACAATCCTTTTTGAAGGAGGCTTAACTTTAAATCCAAGCGATTTTAAAAAAGTTGGTAGCGTAGTTACCCGCCTTTTGTCCGTTGGAGTTTTAATAACATGGCTTGGCTCTGCAACAGCAATTTATTTTATATTCGATTTTTCCATACCATTTTCAATTTTAGCCGGCAGCCTTATTATTGTTACAGGTCCCACCGTTATCGGACCATTGTTACAACGAATAAAAGTAAAGGAAAATTTACATAAAATATTGCACTGGGAAGGCGTTTTAATAGATCCGATTGGTGTCTTTATAGCCATTTTGTGTTTTGAGTGGATTAGCATTGAAGGAACCATGACAACCCACATAGTACAATTTAGTTTTCGATTATTAATTGGTTTGGGGATTGGTACGCTTGGTGGATTTGCAATTTTTGCGTTCTTAAAACGAAATTGGATCGAAGAAGACCAGGTAAACATTTTCGTTTTTGCTTCTGCACTGTTTCTTTATGTTGTTTCAGATTCTTTGGCTCACGAAGCCGGCATTTTAACTGTTGTAATTTCCGGCCTTGTTTTGGGATGGAAAAAACCGGAAGCGCTTAAAAATATTAAACAATTTAAGTCAGAATTAACCGAACTTGCCATTGGAGTATTATTTATTCTACTTGCGGCAAATTTAAAGTTAGACTCATTTGTGAGTTTAGGCGGTAAAGGTGCAATCCTTATTTTAATTGTACTTTTTATTATTCGTCCGGCAGGAATCTTTTTCAGTGCATATGGAAGTAATTTAAACTGGAGAGAGCGGGGCTTTTTATCCTGGCTATCGCCGCGAGGTGTTGTTGCCGGTTCTATGGCGTCTCTATTTACATTGGAATTAGCAACAAATGGTAATAAAGATGCCTTCTTTCTCGAGGCCTTTACATTTAGTATAATTGGTGCCAGCATTTTAGTTCAAGGATCTTTATCCAGCCCTGTGGCTCGAATACTGAATGTTAAAGCACCACCAAAAAAAGGTTGGCTGATTGTAGGCTGTCACTCTTTTGCTCAACGTATTGCCCGTTTTATTGAAAAATACACATCGGATATAATTGTTCTACTGGATTTAAACAAGGATGCGGTAGAAAATGCTCAGAAAAATGGCTTTACGGTTCTATTAAAAAATGCCACAACACCGGAATCTGTTCCTGATGAAATTACAAATCGCATTGGTAATGTGCTTGCTTTAACTGATAATCGAGATTTAAACCAGCTGGTTTGTGAAAAATGGTCTGGATTTGTAAAGTCCGGAAACCTCTTTCGCTGGTCACCTCAACATTCTGAATCAGGTGGTTCTAAAAGACAAAGCGGAAAAGCAATTTGGACTAAACTAAACAAGCCTTCACAAGTGGCTTATGATTTACATAGTAAAGAAATTTTATTGTCGCTTAAAAAACCAAAAGTAATTTCTGAAGGAATGTTTCCACTGATTAGTTTCAACAATGAGGAATTTAATTTAAACCACGAAAACGATGAGATTAAAGGTGAAGTTCTTTTTTATAAACCAATAACATATCATTTACAGGCAGCAATACAACCGGCGCATATATTTGTTGATATAAATGCAAATACTTTAGATGGGTTATTGCAACAGGTTTTGCCTTCCGCACTTAAAGACCATCCTGTATTAAATGCAGAAATTGTTGTAGATCATTTTAATAATTCAGCTGCAAACCCGGTTTTTGTTCTTGGGAATAGCGTGGCAGTCCCTCATGCCTTTTTTAAAAACCTGAAAAAAGAAGTTTGCCTAATTGTAAGATTGATCGATCCTTTGATTTTAAACTCTGAAACACAGGAGCCGGCAAGGTTATTTTTTATATTGCTTAATCCGGCAGAAAACCCCGGTTTACATCTCACACTTTTGGCAGATATTGCAAAACTGGCTTCTGATGAAAACCTGATTAATGAATTACTTGCAGCTAAAGATTCAAATAACATCTTATCAATAATACTTAAACACGATTTCTAAAATTAAAAACCTATATTTACTTCAATGATTTATTAAAAATTCATAAAAAATATTTCAGTTATACTAGGATAAACCAATTTTATAAATATGAAACTTCACCTTAAACCATTTTCTTTCTTGCCGGAACGGCCTGTACAATTATTACAAAGAAGGACGAGCCGGCGCAATGCGCAACTTCTTTTAAGCCTGTTATTGGGAATGACCTTTATTGTTGTTGTCTTTACTGCACTTTTCCAATTTGTAATGGTATGGGAAGGACAGGAATACAGTTATATTTCAGGACTATACTGGACCCTTTCCACAATGACATTACTTGGTTTTGGTGATATTGTATTTGCAAGCGATCTTGGAAAAATATTTAGCCTTATAGTATTATTTACGGGTATTACTTTTTTGCTGGTTATGCTTCCCTTTTCTTTTGTGCAGCTTTTCCAATCATCTGCACGTGCTCCAAAAGAACTGGCTAAAGGTACAAAAGACCATATTATTATAACACATATGGGCACAATCACTTCAATTTTGCTCCGCAAACTACAAAATTATAATCTTCCATATGTGCTCATTGAACCAGATTTAACAAAAGCATTGGACTATCTTGATCATGGCTACAAAGTTGTTTTAGGCGAACTTGATGATCCTGCCACCTTTAAAAAAGTGAATGCCGGTCACGCGGCTCTTATCGCAGCAACATCGTCCGATGCCATAAATACAAGCATCACTTATGCAGCCCGATCCATTTCGGATAGTGTTCCGATAATATCGACAGCACAAAACAAAGGTGCGGCAAATATATTAAAAATAGCCGGTTGCAACCAGGTTTTGGCACTTGACGATATTTTGGGGAACTCCCTTGCTAGGCGCGTTATCGGTGGTGATGCAATGGCACATATTATTGGCCAGATTGATAATATTTTTATTGCAGAAGCAACCGCAATGGGAACACCAATAATTGGAAAAGCACTAAGTGAAATCCGTTTGCCGGATATGGTTGGCGCTACGGTTGTAGGCGTATGGCAGAAAGGACATTTTGAAAATGCACGCCCGACTACAGTAATTACCCAACACACCGCATTGGTAATAGCAGGATCAAAAGAACAAATTGAACTATACAATGAAATGTTTTGTATTTATAATGCAGTTTCAAAACCGGTACTCATACTTGGTGGTGGTAATGTTGGGGTTACAATGGGCAAAGCTCTCGCAAAGCGTGATGTTGATTTTAAAATAATTGAAAAGTCACTGGTCAGAATCCCCCGTAAAGAGAATTATATCCATGGCAATGCTATGAATACAGATGTCCTTGTATCCGCGGGAATTAAAGAAGCCCCAGCCGTTGCAATAACAACACACGATGATCATACAAATCTATATTTAACAACATTGTGCCGCCATCTAAATCCGGATATTCAAATAATTGCCAGGGCTACCAAAGAGCGCACAATCCAGCTTTTACATAAAGCGGAATGTGATTTTGTGATGTCGTACGCATCTATTGGAGCTACAAGCATTTTTAACTATTTACAAAGTGGAAATATCTTAATGGTAACCGAAGGTGTGGATGTATTTAAAGTAAAATTACCAAGATTGCTTAGTGGTAAAAAAATATCAGAAACTACTATTCGGCAGGAATGTGGTTGCAGCATAATCGGTGTTTCCAGTAACGGCCAAATGGAAGTTAATCCCCCGTCATCTTTAGAACTTTTAAGCGAATCGGATATTATTCTCATTGGCACAGTTGAATCGGAAGCAAAGTTTCTCACAACTTATAAGTCATAATTCTATCCCCTGCCTGATCCAATCTACAAGATGTTAACATTTATTTAATTTTTGCATAATGTATGGTTTTAATACCAATACAGCCATTTGATAAAGTTTAAATATTAGATACCGAATACTCACAAATTCGAGGTATTCTCAATGCCTTAAAAAAAAGCAAGTATTATGACCAATTACTCTGAAAACAAAACACTCAAAAACAATCGATTATTTTTTATTGTAACATTTCTAATTCTAATTGCAATTTATTACCTGGTAAAAGATGTTCGGTGGCAAGGCAACAAAGAGTTTCACACCACATTAGAAATTATTGCAACTATTTTGGCATTTGGTGCTGGTCTTTTAGCATTAGTGCGTTTTTACACAAAAAAAAGTAATGCATATCTTTTGATAGGGGCGGCTTTTATTGGGACGGCCTTTTTAGATGGTTTTCACGCACTGATAACCTCTAATTATTTTGAACAAATGCGCTCTACATCTTTGGATCGGTTAATACCATGGAGTTGGAACGTATCAAGGGTATTCTTGTCGATAACTATGTATGGGAGTTACCTCGTATGGAAAGTTGAGAACCGTTATAACATTAATTGGAGGGCAAAACAATATAGTGTTTTAGTTTATTGCTTTTTGTTTATAGTTTTCAGTTTTCTGCTAATTTTATTTTTTCCACTACCGCGCGCATATTACAAGGAATTTGTTTTTGGACGCCCGGAAGAATATGTTTCGGCATTTTTCTTTTTATTAGCACTTCATGGTTACTACAAAAAAGGAGAATGGAAAACATCTTCCTTTGAATTCTGGATTGTATTATCACTAATCATCGGGTTTTTAGGCCAGGCTCTGTTTATGCCATTTTCCTCCGCTATGTTTGATATACAGTTTGACGCAGCCCATATAATAAAAAAAGTTAGTTATCTCTTTGTACATATTGGCCTATTGACTAGTTTTTATTATTTATTCCGCAATTCTGAAAAACAGAAGATTCAAATCCTTACTGAAATAAAAGAACGTGAACTGGCTGAAAAAAATATGGCCAAATACAGGAAAAGAAACGAATTAATACTTTATAGTGCCATTGAAGGGATTATAGGTTTGGATATCGAAGGTCGGCACACATTTGTAAACCCGGCTGCTCAACAAATATTAGGGTATTCTGAAGATGAAATGATTGGCAATGACAGTCATTCCATGTGGCACCATAGTAAAGAAAATAAAACTAATTTTCCGGTTAGTGAATGTCCAATCCATATTTCCATGAAAGAAAAAATAGCTTTCTCTGAAGATAATGCGGTTTTCTGGCATAAAAATGGATTACCCGTTTTTGTACAATATTCTGTTTCACCGTTAAAACAGGGTGAAAAAATTATTGGCTCAATGATTGTGTTTCAGGATGTAACCAAAATTCGCCGTTCTGAAGCACAGTTACACAGGTTGTCCCAGGTTGTTGAGCAAAGCCCCACAATTATTGTAATTACAGACACGATGGGTAAAATAGAATATGTGAACCCCGCCTTCACCAAAGCAACAGGATACACAGCAGATGAGGTATTAGGCGAAAATCCGAGAATTTTGAATTCAGGAAAAAATAAAACAGATATAAAAAACCTCTGGGAAACTTTAAATGCCAATAAAACCTGGGAGGGTGAGTTTTATAATAAAAGAAAAAGTGGAGAGATGTATTGGGAAGCGGCCATTGTCAGCCCGTTAAAAAACGTTGATGGAGCTACAACCCATTTTGTGGCCATTAAAACAGATATATCACGACAAAAAGAACTGCAAGATAAACTATGGCACTCTGAGAACCTGATAAGAATGATCCTGGATCAGATTCCACAACGAATTTTTTGGAAAGACAAAGAGTATAAATACCTGGGTGCTAATAAACTTTTTGCATCTGATGCGGGATTTTCATCCGGTGGAGAATTAATCGGGCGCGATGATTTTGAAATGCCGTGGAAGGAAATTGCCCATAAACATAGAGAAGATGATAAGACAATTCTTGAAGGCGGTGAAATAAAAATCAATTTTGAAGAACCCGTTTTTAGTGAAGATGGTATTCAACAATGGATACGTACAAGTAAACAGCCATTGCTGGATCAGGATGGAAATATATTTGGTGTGTTGGGAAATTTTGAGGATATAACTGAGCGTAAAAAAGCAGAGCAAAGCCTTAGAGAATACGCCCATGACCTTGAAAAAAGCAACAAAGAACTGGAAGAATTTGCCTATATCGCTTCTCATGATTTGCAGGAACCTTTGCGTAAAGTAACAACATTTGGTGACCGGTTAAAAGAAAAATATTCGGATGAACTTCCACAAAATGCGAGAGACTATTTAAACAGGATGAATGACGCCGCATCACGAATGCGGGTTTTGATTAATGATTTGCTGAATTTCTCCAGGGTTACATCCAAAGCAAAAGAATTTGAGCAACTGGATCTTAGCCAAACTGTGAAAGATGTTATAACCAATCTTGAAGTAAAAATTGAAAAAGAAAACGCAATAATTAATGTAGAAAAACTCCATGATATTGAGGCGGATCAATCTCAAGTATACAGATTATTTCAAAATATCATAAGTAATTCATTAAAATACCGAAAACCTGACATAAATCCTGAAATAAAAGTTCATTGTAAAATTGCAGATCGTAATGGACAGAACAATGGTGACCAGGTATTTGAACCATATTGCCACATTTATGTGGAAGACAATGGTATTGGATTTGATGAAAAGTACATTGATAAGGTGTTCGCCCCTTTCCAAAGATTACATGGCCGGCATGAATATGAAGGCACAGGAATGGGACTGGCCATTTGCAGCAAAATTGTTACCAGACACAGAGGTTTTTTAACAGCTAAAAGCACACCGGGAAAAGGTTCCGTTTTCATCGTATGTCTTCCGGTAAAACAAAGAAAAAAGGATGGTAGGAAATGAGCAATTTAGAGCCAATAATTATTTTACTGGCCGATGATGATGAGGATGATTGCTTTCTAATTAAAGAAGCTTTTGAAGAAAGCCGGATTTCAAATGACTTGCAATACGTAAATGATGGTGAAGAATTAATGGATTATCTTCTTAATCGTGGTAATTATGAAGATAAAGCAAAACATCCAAAGCCTGATTTAATATTGTTAGATTTAAATATGCCACGCAAAAACGGTAAAGAGGCATTAAAAGAGATAAAGGAAAACCAGGAGCTTAGAAAGATTCCTGTCGTAGTGTTAACAACTTCTGAGGCGGAGGAGGATATCATAAAAACCTACGATTTAGGAGTCAATTCATTTATCACTAAACCGGTTTCGTTTGATGGGCTGGTAGAAGTTGTTAAAGCTTTAGGCAAGTATTGGTTTCAAATTGTAAAATTACCTAAATAAAAATACGGTGGGAAATTAGTAAATATGGAAGAGAAGAAATTAAAAATTCTATATATAGAAGATGATATTGAGGATTTTTTCATAATCAAAGAAAGCCTGAATGACATTGATGGGCTTGATTTTGAAATTGAGCAGGCTCAGACATGTGAGAAGGGAATGGCAAGGCTTGCTAAAAATGAACATGATGTGTGTTTATTAGATTATCGTTTGGGAAACAGTACCGGACTCGATTTTTTAAATACAGTTAATGCATTTTTACAACCAACACCAATAATCTTTTTAACAGGACAAGGTGACAGGAATCTTGATGTTGAGGCCATGAAAGCCGGGGCTTCAGATTATATTTCAAAAAATCGAATCGATGGTGTAACATTAGAACGCACCATCCGACATGCAATCGAGCGTAAAAAATATGAGGGTCAACTTTTAGAAGTCCAGGATGAGCTAACTATGGCTATCATGGAAATAAAAGATAACCAAAAGAAGCTGATAGAGATGGAAAACCTTAAAAGTGTTCGAGAGCTCGCAGGAGCCGTGGCCCATGAGTTTGCCCAACCTTTACAAGCCCTTAGTAATTATGTTTCCCTGCTAAGAAATGGAACAGATACTGAAAAGTATATTACAAAATCTGAAGATATGGTTGGCAGGATTGCCGAGCTAACTGAAAATTTAAGAAACATTACCCAGTTATCGAAAAAGGAATATGTTGATACGCAGATACTTGATATTAACAATCTAAAAAAAGAAAACAAACTTGATCATCCAAATAGAGTTTTAATCCTTGATGATGAACAGATCATTCTTGACACATTATTAGAAATGTTTGAGATACGAGGTTTTGAATGCAGCGGTGTTTCAAATGGTGAAGAGGCTTTAGAACTTGTTAAAAAACATGATTTTGATATGATTATTTCTGATGTGAATATGCCCGGTATGTCAGGACCAGAATTTTTTGAAAAAGTAAAAGCAATGGGCAACACTTCTACTTTTATTTTTCTTACCGGTTATGAGATAACAGATGATGTAAAAAGTATTGTAAATATGGCCGATGGACTTTTAAACAAGCCTGTAGTTTTTGATCATTTTTTTACAAAACTTGAGGAAATCAACTCTGTTCAAATTGTCTAGCTTTTTCATGTATCATTATCAATTATCATTATTGAACCATTTAAAAAAGTCAAATATATTTATTTTTTTCCTAATTTTATTTCCCCTTCTCCAATCAAGATATTCATCGTAACTTATGATTCCAATCGGTCCCTCATAAATCCCGCCATACTCAAGTCCATCATACACTCTAACAGCTAAAACATTCTCTCCTGCAAAATTGAGCAGGTTATCTTCCAATTCATAATCACGGTATACCAGCCATTCATCGGTATATTCATTTATCCAGGGATCGCCCTCAATATCACCTGTGCCCCCAACATATTTACCATTGAGATATACTTCATCAAAATCATCAATTCTACCCAACATTAAAACCAGACGTTCATTTTGGTATCTTGGATCCATTTTAAACCGAATTCGGTACCAGGCATAACCATTATAATGTTTGTATCCCTGAACTTCCCATGTCATTGGCACCAAAATGTTTTCCCAGTGGCTTTCATCAAAATCAGGGCTTATCCATTTTTTAGAATCACCTGTAGTAAATTTCCAAACTCCCTCTAAAGATTTTATATAGCTTGGGCTGCTGTTATTTTGATACACGCCAAGCTTGCCATAAACCAGGCCACCGCTAAGTTCTGCATCAAACACACGGACAGCAATGATATTTTCTTTATCCTTATTTAAGTATGTGGCCGGAATGTGGTATCGCCGATCAACATTGTATGCAGTGTTATAGTCAGGTGGAAAACTACCAGAAAGCCCAATCATTTTTCCATTTACGAAGACCTCGTCAACATCATCAATATGCCCAAGATGCAGGTATAAGTCATCCTGTACCTCTTTAACTGTAAACGATTTTCGATACCAGGCATAACCATCATAACCGGGATATCCTTCTTCTTCCCACTGTGCCGGTGCAAAAATATTATCCCATTCAGAATCATTAAAACCTGGATTTGCCCATTCATAATTATCACCAATTGAAAATTTCCAGGAACCTCTTAAATCAACTATTTTTTGCCACTCTTCTTTAATTTCTGCAGCAAAAAGTGTTGAACAGAACAGTGTTACCAGGAAAATTGAAAACATCCTATTTATCATAATTGAAGCTCCTTGTAAAAATGCATTCTAAGTGCATTCAAACTAATCTATAAATTTGTAGCCAATGCCATGAACAGTTAAAATGTGTCGTGGATGTGATGGGTTGAATTCTACTTTCTGTCTTAAATGCAGAATAAAATTATCCACGGTACGTGCAGTAATCCCATCATCCATTTGCCAAATGGAAGACAGCAAATCATCACGGCTTACAGTCCTGTTTTTATGCTGCCAGAGATATTTTAACACATCAAACTCTCGGTGTGTCATTGCTATTTGTGTTCCATTTTCAAATGCATCGTAAGATGAAAAGTGTACTGTTAATTTCCCTACTTTATGCTCATCAGTTCCGGATATTAAATCCTGAGTCCTTCTTAAAATTGCTTTAATCCTGGCAAGCAGTTCACGCAAACTAAAAGGCTTTGTAATATAATCATCTGCCCCCAGCTCCAATCCCAATACTTTATCAATTTCTTCACCTTTGGCGGTTAATATAATAACAGGTGTTGCAATTCCATCTGCCCGGATTTGTTTACAAACATCGAACCCTGAGATATGAGGCATCATTACGTCCAGTAAAATCATGTCATAAGATCCTTCACGTATTTTTTGCAAACCTTCTCTTCCATCCTTTGCTGTCGAAACCTGATAACCTTCAAACTCCAGGTTATCCTTCAGGATAGAAGTCATTTTTTCTTCATCATCAACTACTAACAAATGTGCCATTTTAGCTCTCGTTAATTGGGAAATTTAGTATAAATGTGCTGCCTTTCCCTGGTATGCTTTTTAGATTTATTTTTCCCTCATGCGCATCAACAATGTGTTTAACAAGGCTTAAACCAAGACCACTGCCTTTTGTATTATGCACATGCCCTGTTGTTTCACGGAAAAACTTATCAAATACTTTTTCATGATTCGCCGGTTCAATACCGGATCCATTATCCCGTATTTCAATAAAAGCAAATCCATTTTGCTGGCCACTTTTTATAGAGATTTTCTTTTCTTCAGGACTATATTTTATGGCATTATCAATCAAATTTATCAATGCTTCACTCAAAGCAGTTTTATCTGCTGTAATATTTAAATTTTCCTCAAAATATTCTGTAGAAAAATCAAAACCATTTTCTAACGCATGATCTTTGTAGATATCGGTCACTTCTTTTACCAATTCATTTAATTCAATTTTTTCGAATTGGTATTCCTTTTTACCTGACTCCATTCGTGAGAAGTTTAAAATATTATTGATAAGATGCGTAAGCCTTTCGCTTTCCTGGCTTATGTTTTTATAATAATCGTGGCGTTTTTTTTCATCTTTTACGCGGTCCATTTCCAGTGTTTCGGCATACATTCTTATAAGTGATAAAGGCGTTCTTAGCTCATGCGATACATTGGATACAAAATCTGATTTTAGCTGCGCCAGGTGCATCTCTTTGCGCATGTTATAAAAGATAAACCAGCCACCGGCAAGTAAGAACAGATCGAGAAAAAGAATCAACATCAGGCTTTGATTAAATCTACTCTCTGTAATTTGTGAAATACTTTCCCCTTTAAAACGTATTCCAAACACATACTCAGGGAAAATCCATACCTTTTTATTTACACCCAAAACACCTGTTGGAATTTCCCCTGAAGAAAAGCGGGCATATTTTCCACTTTTGGAAAAAATACCAATATCAAACTTATCAGTGGCAATTTCTTTCATTTTCGGTTCAATAACATTTTCGAAGGTGCGCGCATTATTTACAAGTAAAGCAATCAAAAACTGATCATCTCCATTTATATAAACATAGAGTAAAACAAAAAAATCGTTTTCTATTTCCGGAAAAAGTGACTCAGGGAAGTTTTCAATCTTGCGATACCCTTGCCTTTTTAGTTTTATCATGTTTTGGATTTTTGCTTTATCCTGCAACAGATGTTCAGGCAGCTTATTATTAAACAAGATAGGCTTGGCATTTATATCACTCTCTGAAAAAGACAACTGTTTTTGCATGTCAAGATTATAAATTGAAATCATTGTTACGGGATTACTTTTGGAAAAATATTTTTCAAACTCATTAACCAGGTTTTCTTTTTTTGTACGGATTAATATTTCATCGATTTTTTGGATTGAGCTTTCAAAATAACTAAAGACATATTGATTGATCGCAAATAACAATGTTTCCATTTGCTGTTTGTAAATCCCTTCTACAATCTCTTCATTTTCATTGAGTGAATTAATTTCATAAGCCGTAAAAAACAAAGCAGGAAATAACACAATAATTATTATTACCAGGGTGATATTTCTTAAACGGTTGTTGGCCTTGTTCATTTTGTTTCCTGAAGCATGTGATTTTCATATTTAATTCGAGACAAATATCCTTATTTAAAGCACACCATTCAACCTTCATGACATTTAATGACATCTGATTAATTGCTTATGACATCAATGACTTTTGATCGGCGTATAATCCAATCAAACAAAAAGATCAAACCAGTCACTAAGGAGAAAATCATGAGAAAATTTACATCAGCTTTTACACTTTTAACATTACTTGCAGGATTAGCGGTTGCTCAACATAATGGCAGTGCATTACAAAATGCAGAAAGAAATTATTTAATAGGATTAAAACATTCAAACAACGGTGTTGTTGAAAGCGCTATTATTAATACAATGATATTGAAAACATATCATCCTGAGAAAGATTTTAGCCAAATAACAAAAAAGTTGGATAGTCTTTCACTGGAAAGCCCTAAAAAGACAATCAGGCTTAAGGCATTTATAGCCAGCAATTATTTAAAACACCCCGAGCGTTTTAACTGGATTGAAAAAGGCGATTATGAACAAGCGATTCAGTTTTTTCAGTTGTACTCAGCCAAAGTTGATGAACAACTAAACCGGAAAAAAACAACTGTTACATTAAATAATTCCAATAGGTAGGCATTACAAGTGCGTCAGATTGAAGTTGGTTTTCACTCAAATGTTTATGCAGCAGATTTTGATCAAAATGAGAAGTGGAAATGCCGTTCAGAAACTTGAATAGTAGTTTGGGTTCGATAAGTATGGGGAAGTAAGAAGACAAAAACATTGCGGAGAGGGTGGGATTCGAACCCACGGTACCTTGCGGTACACACGCTTTCCAAGCGTGCGCATTCGACCACTCTGCCACCTCTCCGAAAAACTCTTTGAAATAAATCTATATTTTTTTTGTCTTTTTTTCGCGTAACTGCAAAAAGAACTCACCCATTAATTGTGAGCATTCTTTTTTAAGTACTCCCGGTATAACTTCAATTTGGTGATTCAGCCTTGGGTCATTCAGCAAATTGAAAAGGCTTGAATGAGCACCGGTTTTTATATCCTGAACACCATAAACCAGTTTTTTTATCCTTGCCAAAACAGAAGCACCAGCACACATTGAGCAAGGCTCCACAGTAACAAACAGCTGAGCCTCCCTTAAAAATTTTTCCTGGATAGTCGCCGTAGCTGCTGTAATTGCAATCATTTCTGCATGAGCTGTAGGGTCACTTAATAACTCAACCTGGTTATGCCCACGGCCAATAATTCTGTTATCGAGAACAACAACCGCACCAACAGGAACATCTCCGCTATCAAATGCTTTTCTTGCCTCTTTAATCGCTTCCTGCATAAAAACCTGATCATCATTTTTATTTGTTAGCGAAATGGGCATGTGCTGTTCATCTATGTCTTGTGAAAACAAAAAAGCCCATTTAACAGGGCTTTGTGATGTACGCCCGAGAAGAGTCGAACTCCTAACCTTCTGATCCGTAGTCAGACGCTCTATCCAATTGAGCTACGGGCGCATTAAAAAAGAGTTTTTAATTTACAGTCGATATAATCTGATGTCAATTAAAAAACATAATTATTTTGCAACGCGAACATTGACAGCTCGATCGCCCTTCATATCTGATTTTACGTCAAATTTTACGTTTTGACCTTCGCGTAAAATTTTTGGCTTAACTGAAGGATGAATATCACTAACATTAACAAACAAATCATCATCATCATCACTCACAATAAAACCAAACCCTCTTTGGGCATCCCAAGATTTAACTTTTCCTGATTGCATATTATCCCGATTTGTAAATGATTTATTATTTTTGAATTGGATATAATTTTCAAAACAAAATAGCTTAAATCAAGCCTTTTCCTGTCACTTTACCATAATCTGAATCTGTTTTCCATAGTTAAGGAATCTGAGTATAGATTTAAAAAACTTTGAACCTTTTGCCACTGTGGTTCTTCAGTAAAATCTACAACTTCAGTTAATATTGAATCAGCCTTATTAAACTTACCATTCATGTAATGTGAAAATATATCTCGAAATATAGTGTCTTTCTCGTTGATATGGAAACTTCTAATGGCATTATCCAACCAGGCTCGTGCTTCTACAAATTTATTTTTCTGTGCATAATAAAAAGCCACATCAATAAATAAATCACTTTTTGCATTTACTTCAGATGATGGAAAACTGACAGCTTTATCAATATTAAATAACCATCCCGATGTATCAGATTTTAATAATTTATACCTGGCTTTACTTTTAAAGAAGTCAAAATAATACCATCTTGCTGCTAATGTATCTTTCGATTTTATAATATTCTTAATTCTAATTAAATTTATTTTCAGCTTTACTGTATCACCTTCAAGAAAAACGGAATCTAATTCTAAAAACAATTGCCCCTTTTCCGCTAATACTTTTCTGTGATTAATTCTCTTTTGCGTCAAGCTATCATCTATTGAGAAGCCTTCGAACGAATTAATAAGTTCAAGAGCTTCAGAAAAATTCTTTTGTCGGATTAAATTATCAACAGGTTTTAAATCAACATCATCCGCACAACTAATTACAATCACAAGAGTTAATAATTTCAAAAATCTGGAAATCATTTGATAAATGCCTCAAAAAATAATGTCATTACCGGGATAATCAGGATTAGGGCAACATATCTGTTAAAAAGCTGTTCATTTACATTTCTTTGCAAAAAATGACCAAATGCAAGCCCGATTACCATAAACAAAATCATAACAAATATTGTCAAATTCAATTCAGGTAAAAAATTATTGTATTCATATAAAAACAACCGCCAAATCGCCCCAATTGTAAAAATAGCAATTGCCTGGCTTCTGAACTCTTTTTTTCTGTTTTTTAGTTTTAGAAAAATAATTAGAATTGGTCCACCGGTACCTGTTAGGCCTGCCAACATACCCGTTAAAGTAGCCAAAGCAAACAAAAATGGATTACCACTTTTCCTGATAAATGTAAACTCAAATTTCCTGTTTGAGATTAAGACATAGATAAAAATACAAACGACTGCAGCAATTAATATTTTTAAAAGATTAACCGGAACAAAACCTAAAATAGAAACACCCAAGTAAGATCCAATAGCCAGGAAAAAAGCGGTGGGGAAAACAAAACGCCAGTTAACATTTTTTAAAACCGTAAGTAAAAGAAGGGTTCCGCCAATGGCATCAAATAGGCTTGATAAGGAAATTGCTGTTAAAGGATCGTATAAGATGGTAAAAGAAGGGACAATAATTAAAGCAGGGCCAAAACCTGAAAAACCTTTTACAAAATAGGCTGCTAAAATAAAAACAATTGCAAGAAGAAGGATCCAATCCACTAGTTTATATTTTTTTTGCGCGAATCATCTGCATAAAATAACGCATTGCTTCAACTTCATTCATACTGCCAATAACCTGCCGTATTTTCATCGATTTTTGAAGTTCACTTTTGGTCATTAACAGATGTTCTTTTCGTGTACCTGATTCATTAATATTAATGGCTGGCCAGACGCGCTGTTCCGCGCATTTTCGAGACAAAATCAAATCCATATTGCCAGTGCCTTTAAATTCCTGGAAAATAATTTCATCCATTCGGCTGCCTGTATCTACAAGTATTGTAGCTAAAATTGTTAAAGATCCGCTGTTTTCAAGATTTCGTGCTGCACCAAAAAACCGCCGTGGTAATTCCAAAGCATTTGCAGATAATCCACCACTCAAAGTTCGCCCGTTGGAATTTGTTTTTTTATTATAGGCACGTCCCATCCGGGTTAATGAATCAATTAAAACAACAACATCATTTCCTGCTTCCATGCTTTTTATAGCAGAATTCATAACCAACCTGGTTATTCTCAAATGACTTTCAACGCTCTCATCGGATGAGGAAGATAAAACAAATGCCGATGGAACAGATCTTTTAAAATCTGTTACTTCTTCAGGACGTTCATCAACCAATAAAACGTAGATATCGGTTCCTGAGTGGTTTTTAGTAATCGCTTGTGCATAATGTTGTAAGATTGTTGTTTTGCCTGCTTTGGGTGG
The DNA here is from genome assembly GCA_013112635.1 of Calditrichota bacterium. Taxonomy (NCBI): domain Bacteria; kingdom Pseudomonadati; phylum Calditrichota; species Calditrichota bacterium. The sequence continues at coordinate 111,415 of JABFGF010000010.1, forward strand.
TGATACAATTAATCCTCTTTGTCCCCTTCCAACCGGTGATAGTAAATTTAAACACCTGCCAATAACATCGGTGTCTTTCAGGCTAAGGTCAAACTGATCTTCGGGATTTATTGTTACCGAGTCTTTAAATGAGACTATTTTATGCAATTTATCGATGGGAAAATTATTGACACTTTCAAGTTTGTTTAAAACCGGATTTTTATTTTTTCCTTCTGCGGGTTCTGCCTGTCCTTTTAAAAAGGAACCTTCTTCAATGCGGTGTTTTTTCAACAACTGAGGAGAGACGTAAGTATCACCAGTCAGCGCATCAAAATTATTTTCAATTTGCCTTAAAAATCCAAACCCTTTTTGAAACTTCTCTAAATAACCTTCAACCGCAATCATGCACCAGCATCCTCAATAAGTAAATTTCCTTTTTCCATAATTTTTTTATCATCAAACCAAACATCCGGTTTTGTAACAACGCAGTCAACATGAATACCTACATCACACGTTCCGCCCATTGTTATATTATTTCCAAAGGCTATATGAATTGTTCCAAACACTTTTTCGTCTTCTAAAATTTTTCCGGTAATTATTGCCGAGTCATTGGTCCCAATACCCAATTCGGCAACATTTAGCCCAGGTTTATCGAATGCCCTCAAATTTTTCTCAAACTGACGAGCTTGCTCACCACCACTAAATGAATTTGCAAAGCCATCTTCAATTTTAATGGTTACAGGGGGGCCTTCAACTTTTCCGATACCGGCTATTGAAGCATCAATTACCAGCGTCCCGTTACTTTTACCTTCAACCGGTGCTAAAAATGATTCTCCGCTAGGAATATTTCCGCCTTTTCCCTTTTCACGTACAAGTCCTGTCGATGAAATTGGCGGCATTCCCTCAATTGGTAAAAACAGATCTGTACCCAGGTCTGTAGTAATCCTCACATTTTTAGTTTTGCTCAACAGTGCACTGATTTGCTCAGTTCTTTTGGCAATTTTAGTATAATCTGCCTGTAATGTTCGTATAAAAACATCTGTGGTTATTCCCGGCAAAGTTGCAACACGAGCTCCTTTTTCACAGGCATTTCTTTTTGCATCTGTATGCGTTAAGGATTTGGCAGTGGGGCAAACAACAATATCAAATTTTTGCATCATTTGTGCAACTGGGAGTGGGGGTTCTTCTCCATTCACCTTAGCTACTGGCATTAAGATAAGGTTAATTGATGAACAAAGTTTTTGGCCAGTTTCATAAAATGCATGCCCTACCTCAAAAGTTTTATCATCGGTTACAACTAAAACTGATTCATTCTTTTGAAGATTCAGACAATCAAGAAAAGCCGTTTTCACAGCCTTTTCTAAACCGTGTTTCATATTTTTCCTTTAAACAAATATGTGTGATGTGGTAAAAACTCGAAAAAAAAGGAGGATGCTTTCGAATTTAAGACATTAGCAAAATACTAATAATAGGATCAATTTAATAATAATTTACTTTAAACAAAATACCCCGATAAAATCGGGGTATTTTGATTAGATTTGTTACGACTTTTTTTCTTTGGCTAATTTCTTTTTTAGCTCTTTTTGCCATTTCAAATCATCTTTAAGCATTACTTTCCATTGTTTCTGAAGCATTTTTACTTTTTCATGCCTCAATGCGATTGCCTGCTTTTCAGCTTCTTCACGGCCTCGCTTTTTTGAAACATAAAACTTACGTGAATTTGCTTTCCCTTCAGAACTCCAGGTTGCCTGAAAATAATGAACTTCTCTTCCCCGAATTGTTGTTTTTACTTCGTTAACGCCAACAACCCCACTTTGGTTATTCTTTGGTGCTTTGTTATAAAATGGGCGCCGATTAGGATTACGGCCCTCACGCTTATGTAGCTCTGCTACCATTTTGTTGTGGTCCCGGAATTTTATTGCATTGTTAAGTGCAATTTGTTTCCCGCCATACAACCTGTCACTAAATAACTTGGACGTGAATACGCCTCCATTCGCGTAGACACGTACATACCATCCATGGGTATGTTTTGAGTCGATCCGGCTAATACCCGGATATTTCTTCGCATTGCTCACTTGAGTTCCCCCTCATTGTGAATTAATGGTAGTATTAATTAAAGTTTTCTTCAGAAATAAAGATACTATCTTTAAAGCATAGAATAATAAATCTATTTGATTAAGCGTTTGCTATAATATAGTATAATAAAAAATGTTTGCAAATTATTCCTTTAATAATGTTTTTTTAAAAAAACAATCTTTATATAATTAAATTAGACACTTATCTAAAAGATAAATTGCACTTAAATCAGTTTCAGGAGTAAAGATGAAATCCCTAAGCGACCAAATTTTTAACCTAATGACACTACTCTATAACGCCCATCCTTGGCATGGAATTGAAATTGGTCAGGATTCCCCGGAAGTAGTAAATTCATATATCGAAATGGTTCCAACAGATACCGTAAAATATGAATTAGACAAAGCATCCGGATTGCTTAAAGTAGATCGCCCACAAAAGTTTTCTTCAATGCCTCCAATGCTTTACGGGCTTTTACCAAGAACATATTGTGGTAAAAGAATTGCCAAATTCTGCAACGAAAAAACAAATCGAACCGATATAGTTGGAGATAAGGATCCATTGGATATTTGTGTATTAACCGAACGACCGATCACACAAAGTAATATTATTGTTCCGGCTGTTGTTATAGGTGGTTTTAGAATGATTGACAATAATGAAGCCGATGACAAAATCATTGCTTATTTAAAAAATGATCTCGTTTATAGTGAATGGCAGGATATTAATGACGTACCCGAAATGCTAATCGAGCGTTTAAAGCATTATTTTCTAACCTATAAAGATATTCCCGGCGAAAAGAAACATGTTTGTGAAATATCCCATATATACGACAGAAAAGAAGCATACCTGGTTATTAAAAAAAGTTGTGAAGACTACAATGAAAAATTTTCAGGACTCGATACTTTCGGATCTTAGCTCTATCCGCCAACAAATTTTATTTTAAAACCTTTTTGCTTAAGAATGGCAGCAATCTTATCCCTGTGGTCTCCCTGGATTTCAATATTGCCATTTTTAACGCTGCCACCAGCGCCACAATCTTTTTGCAGCTCTTTTTGTAATTCTTTTAAGTTACCTTGTAAACGGGAAATTACAGTTACAACCTTGCCTCTTCTTTTTTTTCGATCACGTTCAATGTATGCCGTATTTCCTGTATTGTTTTGAACCGATCCTTCTTCTTGAGTGTTTTTGACATCTTCGTGAGTAGAAAATACTAGCTGACTGTTTTTTCTATTTTTCATACTACTCACCCATGTTTTCCAACCGTGCAGGCAGATTTCTTTTTATCCAATCTTCGAAATTATTATAGCTGACTTTCTGTTGCAGTTCAGAAACGCGATTCTTTATTTCGGATAACTCCTCGTCACTTAAGGGGTTGGATTGGTCAATATAAGAAGATACAGGCTTTAATTGATCCAAAATACCCGTTTTGAATTCATATTCCGAGCGGTGGTCATCCCCTCCTGTAACTCCAAGATAATCACGGATTATTGATTCCGAAACATTACGTCCGTGTTTTTGAGATTCTTTAATATTTCCTTTCCCGGTTATCGCATTCCCCAAAGCAAACACATTTTCAAATCCTTTTAACTTTCCTGTTGATGCATCCTCCAGCTCAAATTTTTCACCATCAGAATTTATCCCGGGTATCAATTCCGGGATGCTGCCAATTGAGGATATTGCAAGGTGTGTTTCAACCTCCGATATTTCTCCTTCGATTGGCATAGCTCGATTATCAACTATTTTATTCTTCTGCATTTTTAGTCCGGTCAATTTTCCATTCTCAACAATAAGATCAACCGGGCTCTGACATTCATTTACTTTAAACAGAAATTTATCTTCAGCCAGGCTTACTATTTTTTGACGGACTGCCTGAGATTTTTTGAGGTCATCTTCATTTCCGGATACCGGATCTGGAGAAAGAGGCATATCTATAATTCTGCGACGGTAGAAAATATTACAGTTTTTCAGATTAAGCGAATCAATATCTACTCCTATTGAATCTGCAGCTTTTCTCAATCCAAGACGTTCTATGGAAATTGAATCCAGATTATGCCCCAACTTTGCTATTGCAGCACGAAATGTTTCAATCATTAATATTTTGGCCACATCAATTGAAGCCAAACCGCCACCTAAAACAGCAGCATTTTCTTTAATTTCAAAGTCTGGTCCGTTATATGCCGGATCATGGCACAGATTGAACCATTGAACAAATGGGTTTTGATAATAAAATCCGTTACCCAAAAAGTGTTCTATTTTTTGTAATGGAAACGCCCTGTCTTTCCATGCGCCTGTAGCAAGAAGGATTGCGCTGAAACCCCAATTTTTGCTAATGTCTTCAAAACTCAAATCTTTACCAAGACGGCAAAGCGGGACATATTGCACATTAGGTTGGCTTAGTCTTTCATTTATTTTTTTTTCTTGCTTGTCCCGGAGCTTTACGTGCCATTTGGGCAATCCGGATTCAATTTTCCCATACGGTAGTGCATTCTGGTCAAATACAACCACGTGAACACCCCGTTTTACCATCTGTTCAACAGCTTCAGAACCTGCAACTGCTCCACCAAAAATTGCTACACAATGTTTATCTGCCATTCTATTTTCTGTTTGGGTTTAACTGATCGAATAATCTAAATACTTAACAAGTTTTGTGCAAACATGGTAGCAATCAGATTTTTATTTTCGGTTAAAATACACAATTGCCATTATTATTAACGCAAACGGCAATAGTGGAATAGCTATACTTATTACACTTACTATTGCAGTAAACAATCCCAAAGGAATTAGTATTGCCACAAGTAAAACAGTACCAATAATTTTTAATGGAAGTGTAATTAAAAAAGCACCTGCATAAAAAATGGCTCCAAAAACTTTAAAAATTACCCATAAAAAAAAGAAAAGAAAAGCAAGACCAATTAATTCCATGAATCCTCCACATATTATTTTTCAAGCACCATAAAACTTTGGGGCTTCAAATTAATACGGACACGGCCATTCTTTGATTCAATTTTTTTTCTGCTAAAAATATCGGTTACATTTTCACTTGAAACCAGCTCAATATTCTCTGTTGATTTTCCTCTGTTAAACAAGATTGTCAGTTTTTGGTTTTCAGAAGCTCGTGTAAACCCAAATGTATTTTCTGTTGTGGCCACATCTAAAACTTCAAATGATCCGGAATTTAAAGCCGGATTTTCCCTGCGTAATTTTATCAAAGATTGATAATACGAGAAAATTTCTTCATCAAATTTATTCTCATCATCAGGTCTTGTTTTGCCTGGTAAAGGATGCGTTTTTTCATTTTCAAAATCCATGTCTTCCCACAACATTGGTTTACGGTCATCGGGATCATCTGTACCCCACATACCAGCTTCCGTGCCGTAATAAAGCATCGGTGCCCCAATAAAAGTCATCTGAAATGCAGCGATCAGTTTTTGAGGTGTTCGCTCTTCCGCTGTTGGTTTTCGTAAATTATATTCAGGGTTATCGCGTGGGCTTCTGTCCCGGTCATAATTTAAATCGGGATTTAAAACCATAGATGCGACCCGGTCGGTATCGTGTGAATCAATTAAATTCCACAATCTATGCATGGTTTTTTCACCGTAATTTTCTTTAAGCTCGTTAAAACGCTTTGCCACCTCAGCACCATTTATTTGCTTGTTTTTATTTATAAAAAATTCGACCATGGCATAAGCAAAAGGGTAATTCATTGCTCCGTCAAAACGTTTATCCTTTACAGCTTCAGAGGCGTCATTCCAGATCTCCGCAACAATTAATGCTCCGGGATTTATGGATTTTACATGTTTATACCATTCACGCCAGAAAACAGGTGCCACCTGCTCGGCCACATCCAAACGCCAGCCATCAATTCCGTCGCTTGGATCGCCATCATTATTTGGATCCATCCATCTTTTTGTTGAGGCAAAAATATAATCCCAAACTTCTTTTCTAAACCCATTTTCATCTTCATAAAATTCGGGCAATCCTTTAAACCCCCACCAACCGGCAAAATCAAATTCGTTTTCAGGAGTGGCCGGGTCATCCCATTTCTTTACATCGTACCATCCTGCATAACGGGAATCCGGTCCATTTTCGACAATATCCTGAAAGGCAAAAAATTCTGGTCCTGTATGGTTAAAAACACCATCAATCACAATCCGAATATCCCTTTTATGGGCTTCCTGAATAAGCTCAAAAAAAACTGAATCCGCCGATGTAAAGATCCATGAGTTTGGATCATCAGATTCTTTGGCATTAGAAAGACGAATTTTATCTTTGGAAGAATTCCGTCCAAAATTGTCATCAATATGGTGAAAAGAAGCGCCATCATATTTGTGGAGAGATTGAGCTTCAAAAACCGGGTTAAAATAAATTGCGTTAATTCCAAGGTCTTTTAGATAATCGAGTTTTTCAATAACACCAACCAGATCACCACCATAACGCCGCTCAAAAAACGAATCATAAAACTTATCTGATTTGCTCATTTCCCATGGCTGTACTTTGTACCAATCGCTTTGCCAGGGATGCACCTGCCAACCTTTGTATTGATCGGAACCATTTACTTCCTCTGCTTTCGGATCATTACTTTTTTCGCCATTCCTAAAGCGTTCGGGAAAAATCTGGTACCAAACTATTCCGTCTGCCCAGGAAATATCTGGAGGATTAACTGCTTTTCTTTCAAAATCAGAACATTGAATAAAAAAAGATCCCAAAATGAGAATAATAAATAAACGCATGTTTTTCCTTTTATTTAGTTAAGGCGAATTGGTTTTTCAAAAATAGCTATTACAATTTTCTAATGCTAAAAAATTCAATCCCATTTTAGTGAATAAAAAAAATAGTCAATTACTTTTGAATGCTAATTATCTGCTTTTTGGTTAGATTTAAACTAAAATTAAGTAATTCATTTATAAAAAATAGATTTCAATGAGCATGGAGTTTCAATATGGAAAGCAAGAAAATTGAATTTGATAATCCGCGAGTAGCTGACGTATTTATGAATTACCCTGAAAAATTACAAACCAAACTTTTAGCCTTACGTCAAATGATTTTTGAAACAGCAGCTGCTACAAATGGTGTAGGCAAATTGCAGGAAACCCTTAAATGGGGTCAACCAAGCTACTTAACCCCAAAGACAAAAAGCGGCAGCACTGTTCGAATTGACAGTATTAAAAACAATCCAGAAAAATATGCTATGTATTTCCATTGCCAGACAATGCTTGTTGAAACATTTAGGGAAATGTACCCAACCAAATTTAAGTTTGAAGGCTACCGGGCTATTATTTTTTCGATCGAAGATCAGATTCCGGAGCAGGAATTAAGCCACTGCATTTCTATGGCACTGACTTATCACCTAAACAAAAAAATGAGCTCATAGTAAAACGGTTGCGACACGTACCAAAGATACATTTTTCTAACCAAAAACTTTTTGCATTATCGTTTTTTTTTTTTCGTATATTTGCAGGTAATTGTCAAGTAGAAATTTATTCTCATTCAAATGCTTTGCTGTTCTTGAGGGGGAAAGCAAAGTAAACAAAAGGAAACATTTTGTTTTGTTTGCAAAAACCAACACCCTCGACCTTCTTCTTTTCTTTCAACATATATTCTTTAGTTACAAAAACATAAGGATGAAAAAATGAAATTTTTATTAACTATTCTATTATTTTTAATATCAACTAAAATCTATTCGCAGGTTGATACATCAATATACTACCCACTACATATTGGTGATACCTGGGAGTATTATAATCCATACTCAGGTTATTACCAGGTTGAAATTATTGGCGATACGCTAATGCCCAATGACCGTACGTACTTTGAGTTTTCAATGACTAACAGAAAGTACCAAAGGGTAGATAGTAATAGGTATGTGATGGTTTATAATGAATTCGCACAAGACAAAGAGTTTATTCAATATGATTTATTAGCAAAAAAAGGAGAAATTATTATTTCGCCTATAAATGAAACGTATGGTAATGGAGTATATGATAGCGGAATTGATAACAATAACTTATTACAACAAAACCTTAAATGGAAGGAATATCGAGATGTTTTTATAGACACAACAATAAATCCACCTGATACAGTATGGAATCAAACAGTTGATTTATATTGGCCACGAATTACAAAAGGATTGGGTGTCTCAACCTATTCAGCTGGATTAGAGATATTGGTTGGGGCAACAATAAATGGTGTGGGTTATGGTACTTTAGTTGGAATTGAAGAGAATAAAAAAACAGTTAATAATAGTTTTTATCTCTCTCAAAATTATCCAAACCCGTTTAACCCAAGTACAACAATAAAATATAACCTACCAATAAAATCTCACATTATTATTAACATTTATAATGCAGCGGGTGAAAAAGTAGAATTACTTTTTGAAGGAACACAGAAAGGAGGAAAACATGATATAACGTTTGACGGTTCGGATCTATCAAGTGGCATATATTTTATCCGGCTACGCGCTGGAAATTACACACAGAGCATTAAAGCGCTATTATTAAAATGAAGACTTTAAGAATGAAATACTTAATTACAAGCTTACTTTTTTTAATCACAACCAACTTAAGCGCACAAGTCGATACAACAATATACTACCCACTACATATTGGTGATAAATGGGCGTATTATTCACCCTATTCTGGACAACATAATGTAGAAATTATTGGTGATACTTTGATGCCTAATGAAAAAACCTACTTCATATTTTCCAATGGAGTGTATGCTTGGCGTTTTCAAAGAAGTAACAACGACACAATATACTACTATAATACTGCTGATTCTGAAGAATACGCGTTATTTAGTTTTACTACGCCAGATAAAACACTCTGGAAAGCTCCTTTTGAATCTAACTGGTGGGGTTTATTTGAGACAACAATTGATGACCTGAACCTTATTAGCCTGCCTTTAACAAATAAAATTTTTGACCGTGCCTTAATTGATACAATAGAAAATAAGCCAGATACAACTTGGGGGTATATTATAGATCTATACCCAACGCAGGTTACAAAGGGTTTTGGTATTACCTCGTATAATTATGGATTAGATGTACTAATAGGGGCAAAAATTGATACAAACCGTTTCGGAACACTTGTGAGTATTAATGATCAACCATTTTTGATAAAGAGTTTTGTCCTAAATCAAAACTACCCAAATCCTTTTAACCCAATCACAAAAATTGAATACAACATTCCAGTTAAATCAAAAATTAAAATTGATGTTTTTAATGCATTAGGAAAAAGAATAAAAACACTTTACACAGGCTTTCAGAAAAGAGGAAAACACATTATTGAGTTTAATGGGACTGGGTTTACTAGCGGCGTTTATTTTACCAAATTGCAGTCAGGAAATCATGTTCAAATAATTAAAATGCTTTTAATAAAATAGTATCAAATGATACCATAGCTTGTCTTTTTAGAACATTTAATTGCCTAAAGGGATGAGCTCAATATACTGTTGAACGACGCGTTTAGACAAGCGTGTAATTAAAGAAATAGAATTAATATCA